>CAMDOP010000172.1 GCA_945903675.1 Crenothrix polyspora | reverse complement strand
GTTAGTTATCGTTCTGTGCAAAGTCAGAGTCAAGAATGGTTTTTAAGTTGCCAATTACAATTGCAACCTGGTGATACAACAACAAGTCAGAAAAAAATAAAATCATTGTTAGAGCATCGAGCTAATACTCAGCCCACTAATCAACCAAGCTGTGGTTCAGTTTTTAAAAATCCTGAAGGTGATTATGCAGCAAGGCTAATTGAGACGGCCGGTTTGAAAGGCTTTGCAATAGGTGGAGCTAGCGTATCTGAGAAACATGCTAATTTTATAGTTAATACAGGTAATGCCAGCGCAGCAGATATTGAAGATTTAATCTATTTTGTCCAAAAACAAGTTAAGGAAAAGCTAGGTGTTGAATTGCAAACAGAAGTTTGTATGGTAGGTGAGCGAGTGAAAGATTTGAAAACTCATAACGCCCTGCATAATCCTGAAAAATTTGGTCGTGTTGCTGTATTGATGGGTGGTGCAGCTGCAGAGAGACCCGTTTCATTAAAAAGTGGCGCGGCTGTTTATGAGGCCTTAAAGCTTAAGGGAATCGATGCGATAGCTATTGATGTTACTGGCAGTGTAATAGATGCATTAGCTGGAATAAAAATAGATAGAGTATTTAATATTATTCATGGCCGAGGCGGTGAAGATGGGGTATTACAAGGTGTTCTGCAAGTAATGGGGATACCTTATACCGGTAGTGGTGTTATGGCCTCTGCATTAACGATGGATAAGCTTCGTACCAAATTATGTTGGAAGGGCTTTGGATTAATTACCCCTAAGTGGTTTTTATTGCAGAGTGAGAACGATTTGGATGCCTGTATAGAAAAGTTAGGCTTTCCAGTGATTGTTAAACCTGCTCAAGAAGGATCTAGCATAGGAATGAGTAAAGCTAATTCACGTAATGAATTACATAAGGCTTTACAGGACGCATTAGCTTACAACTGTGATGTTTATGCAGAAAGTTGGGTTACAGGTAAGGAGTATACGGTCGCTTTATTAAATGGTGAAGCATTGCCTGTCATCCGCTTAGAAACACCGAACGCATTTTATGATTATGAAGCAAAATATAATGCAACAACAACTCAATATCATTGCCCTTCAGGTTTGAATGAGGAGCAAGAGACATTTTTGAGAGCGTTAGCGGTTAAATCTAGCAAAGTCTTAGGTGTTGAGGGATGGGCAAGGGTCGATGTGTTTATAGATGATACTGGACAATATCAATTAATTGAAATAAATACGGTGCCTGGGATGACTGATCATAGCTTGGTGCCAATGGCGGCTAAGCAAGCAGGTATTGATTTTGAAGACTTAGTATGGCGTGTATTGGAAACTAGTTTAGGGTAATGAGCAATATCGGCAATAAAACTTGGCTGGCTGGAATTCTTTTCATAAGTCTAGTTGGAATAGTAGGTTATGAATTAACAAAAGAACGATTGAAGACTCTGTCGATTAAAAGTGCTTCATTACCCATTAAGTACGTGCGAACTGAAGGGGAGTTTCAATACCTTAGTAAAGATGACGTTAAAGAAATTATACAACCGTTAGTCATGACTAGTTTTTTTGATGCTGATATGCAAGCAATACATTCAGCTGTTTCGACTTTACCTTGGGTGGATGCGGTAACTGTTAAGCGAATATGGCCGGATGCAATTGATATAAAAGTACATGAAAAGCAACCTTTTGCTCGCTGGGGTAAAAGTGCTCTGATTACTGAATCAGGCGTTATCTTTATGCCAAATGCTAACTTGCCGATTCAGAACTTGATTACTATGACTGGACCAGATTTACAACAGATTAAAGTATTAGAAATAATGAAAGGTATTAAAACGGCGCTTGCTGACCATTCAATGGAGTTATCAGAATTTAATGTGAGCGATCGATGGGCTTGGGAACTAAAATTAGTCACTGGAATGGAAATATTATTGGGGCAAGATGAGCAATTAAAAAAGTTAAAACGTTTTTTAAAAACATTGACAGTCTTAAGCCAAGGGCAGGTGGATGCTATGGCAGTTGTTGACTTAAGGTATCCCAACGGATATGCAGTTTCTTGGAGGCCAGGTACCATTGAGATTGATTGGAAGGCTTTTGCAAATCCCGATAATGAACAACAAGCGCGTAATAAAGCGTTACTGAGTAGATAAAAATGGCAAAGAAAATAGAACGTAATTTAATAGTCGGATTGGATATCGGTACGTCAAAAGTTGCGGCTATAGTCGGTGAGCTTACTAGTGACGGTAGCATTGAAATAATAGGTATAGGCTCTACTCCTTCAAGGGGATTAAAAAAGGGCGTTGTAGTAAATCTTGAATCTACTGTCCAGTCTATACAAAAAGCGATAGAAGAAGCTGAATTAATGGCGGGTTGTCAAATTAGGTCAGTTTTTGCAGGAATTGCAGGAAGTCATATTCGTAGTCTCAATTCTCATGGCATTGTAGCCATTAGAGATAAAGAAGTGACTCGGTATGATATTGATAGGGTAATTGATTCTGCTCAAGCGGTCGCTATACCCGCTGATCAAAAGATTTTACATATCTTACCTCAGGAATTTGTCATTGATCTGCAAGATGGTATTAAAGAACCGATAGGGATGTCGGGTATACGCTTAGAAGCTAAAGTGCATATGGTTACTGGGAGTGTTAGCGCATCTCAGAATATCATTAAATGTATACGTCGCTGTGGGCTTGAGGTAGAAGATATCGTCTTGGAACAATTGGCTTCATGTAACTCGGTGCTGACTGAAGATGAAAAAGAATTAGGGGTTTGTTTAATAGATATTGGTGGGGGAACTACGGATATCGCTATTTTTGTAGAGGGTGCCATTAAGCATACTGCCGTGATCCCAATAGCGGGTGATCAGGTCACTAATGATATAGCGGTTGCATTACGTACTCCAACCATAAACGCAGAAGAGATCAAACGTAAATATGCCTGCGCATTGACTCAATTGGCAAGTGTAGACGGTACTATTGAAGTACCTAGTATCGGAGATAGAGCTCCACGCAATATATCTATGCAAAATTTGGCTGAAATTATTGAGCCGCGATATGAAGAACTCATGCTATTGGTTCAGTCTGAACTTAGACGCAGTGGCAATGAAGAATTAATTGCCGCAGGTATAGTATTGACGGGTGGAAGTTCAAAAGTTATGGGTTTAATAGAGTTGGCTGAAGAGATTTTTCATATGCCAGTTCGTATGGGTGGTCCACAGAATGTTACAGGTTTAACTGAAGTGGTGAGAAATCCAATACATTCAACAGGAGTTGGCTTGTTAATGTATGGGAGAGAGCATCAAAATTTAGGCAGAAGCAATGATAGTGAAGGTTTGGGTTGGCTTTCGAAAATGAAAAATTGGTTTCAAGGTAATTTTTAATAGAATTTATTGTTTAATTTAAGGGGTGGTGTCATGAAATATGAATTAGTGGATAGTTATAGTGAAACGGCCGTCATCAAAGTTATTGGTGTTGGTGGTGGTGGTGGTAATGCAGTTAATCATATGGCCGGTTGTAATATTGATGGCGTTGAGTTTATTTGCGCCAACACGGATGCTCAAGCATTAAGAAAGTTGTCAGTTGATACCATAATTCAATTAGGTGTTGATCTGACTAAAGGTTTAGGTGCGGGTACTAATCCAGAAATTGGTCGTCATGCCGCCGAAGAAAATAAAGATCGTATTAAAGAAGTATTACAGGGTGCCGATATGATTTTCCTGACCGCCGGAATGGGTGGTGGTACGGGTACGGGTGCGATACCAGTGATAGCACAGATCGCTAAAGAAATGGGTATTTTGACCGTAGCAGTAGTTACTAAGCCTTTTTTATTCGAAGGTAAAAAGAAACAAGTCGTTGCAGAGCAAGGGATTTTAGAATTAGAAAAATATGTAGACTCATTGATCACAATTCCTAATCAAAAGTTATTACCAGTATTAGGCAGCAATGTTTCATTAATCAATGCCTTTAAAGCTGCAAATGATGTATTGTTAGATGCGGTGCAAGGTATTACTGAGTTAATTATTCATCCAGGTATGATCAATGTCGATTTTGCAGATGTTAGAACTGTGATGTCAGGTATGGGCGCTGCAATTATGGGCGTAGGTACAGCGTCAGGTGAACATCGCGCTCGTGAAGCCGCTGAAAAAGCCATTGCTTGTCCTTTACTTGAAGATATCAATTTACAAGGTGCAAGAGGCATACTTGTTAATATTTGCGCTGCAGATATGGGCGTTGCAGAGTTTAATGAAGTAGGTAATATTGTTCATGAATTTGCTTCAGAAGACGCTGTTATCAAAATTGGTATGGCTATTGATGCAAGCTTAGGTGATGAAATTAAAGTGACCGTAGTTGCAACAGGAATGGGACTGCCTCCAGTGCAGCTTAAAGCTCCTATTAAACTAATGCCGAAATCTATGGCTAATCAAACAAATTACGAAGAACTGGAAAAGCCAGCCGTTATGCGTCAAGGTGGCAAAGCTGAAGGTAGAGAAACCCGTTTCGGCGCTCAAGCTAAAAAAGACATAGACTTAGATTATCTGGATATTCCTGCTTTCTTAAGAAGACAGGCAGATTGACGGATACAAGATTGTTGCGTGACTAGAGAATATTCTTGTTACGCAACAAGTGTTTTTAAGGCTAAAGATTTCATTTGTAGGTATTTGCAGTATTGAGTCGGCTTAATGAAGTTTGAGTAAGTTGTGTTCAGTATTGATTCGGCTTAATGAAGTTTGAGTACGTTGTGTTCAATGTTGAATCGGCATAATGACGGTTGAGTGCGTTATGTTAAGTGTTGAATCGGCTTAATGAAAGTTGAGTGCGTTATGTTAAGTGTTGAATCGGCTTAATGAAAGTTGAGTGCTTTATGTTAAGAGTTGAATCGGTGTAATGAAGGTTGAGTACGTTGTGTTCAGTGTTAAATCGGCTTAATGAAGGTTGAGTACGTTGTGTTCAGTGTTGAATCGGCTTAATGAAGGTTGAGTACGTTGTGTTCAGTGTTAAATCGGCGTAATGAAGGTTGAGCATGTTGTGTTCTGTGATGAATCAGTGAATATTATCATTAAATCAATCATGCAAAATTCAATTTAGCTCATGAATTGATGAATAAGGGCTCGATTAAGCCTATGCCCCGCATTATTATTTCCCCAGATGAACAACAGTGTGCAACAATTAAAGTTTGTTTTACATCAAGTTTACGCATCTTCAAATAAGCTAATCAAAAGATAATTTAACAGTACTTCATAACATGCTTGCCCTGCAGTTGATAGCCAATGCAACATTGGCTAGGTAATGTAGTTATGAACCTTTAAACTATGCCAATATTTTGTAACGCAATAAATCCTTAATGAAAAATAAATTACTTCCTTTTTTTAATGCCTTATCAAAAGATGAACAAAATATTATGTTGGCCTTGGCAGTTATTTATGCACCCATTGGCCAATCGAGTTTCGCAAAATTATTAGAACGATCCGCTTGTTTTGATAGATCAACTTTAGGTTTAATTAATAAGCCATTACGAGACAAGCTACAGAATACCAAATTAATTATTTTGTCGACTGATGGTTGGCGATGTAATGAGGAGGTTGCTGAGCCATTGATGCTTATTGCATTAGATCAACCTTGGTTTAGCAAATTGACCCAACAGATTATTGCTGAGCCTAATTATTTTTACTCTACTAAGGTCAATGCTTACCATGCTTTAAAACAATTACGTATTTTTTTATATCAAGGTAATGAAACTGCATTTTCAGCTAATATTGAACGTTTTTATACAGATTATCGAAAAAGTTTTGCAGAGGCCATCAACAAAATTTTCTTTAAACAATATGATGCCTCTTGGTTTTCTTCATTATCGGATCAAATTAAGTTTCAAGTATTAGATTATTTGTTACGTGATGGGCGTATGAACTTCATTGATAGCACAGGACCCTATCAATTAATGGAACACTTTTTTGGCAAGATAAAGCCTAGTAATCCAATTATTGTTCATGGACTTATTGAAGAAAGGTTATTGCGAGGTAATTTAAAGAATGCGGAGCAATGGTTAGTTGGTGATAATTCCTTTGATGCTTTGAAATTATTAGCGACTTTACGATTCTTAGAAAACAACAATGATGAAGCCATAGCGTTATTTGAGCTAGCAGTAAAAGTACTAAAAAAAGAAACAGGCAAACGGAATATCAGTATTGATGGCATACATGGGTTCTTTTTTAATTTAGCGTTACTAAAGTCTCGGATACCTAAAAATATCATTCTGTTAAAGCAGCAAACTCAAATTACGCTTAAAAAGTCCTGGCAAAATGAAGGCTTTTATTTACTCAATTTAATACTCTTAGATGCTGTAGAAATTTACCAAGGCAAAGCCAGTAGTGATCAGACTCAACATCTATTAATGGCTAATAAGTTGGCTTATGAACGCTTATTTCATACGCTATTATTGTATTGGATAGGTGAAATAGACAGTATCACTAAGCAGACTAAAAATAAGGATTTTTTAGATGAATTAGCTAACTTTAGTTTAGAGGCTCACTCTTTAGGCTATGAATGGTATGCTGCGGTAAGTTCATTATTGTTACAACGTCTCAAATATGAAAGTGTCGCTTGTGAAAAATTAGCGAAACACTATTTACAATCGCCCTTTAAAGACATCATTGATTTATTGCCTCAGGTTTCTGCATGGCAAAGAGCCCTAGACGCTTTAACTCAATTGACAGTTGAATCGGAAATTATCGTACAGACAGAATTACGCTTGAATTGGTCATTAAGCTTGCTGAATAATGCCATATTATTAGAACCTAAAGAGCAACGCTTAGGTAAAAACGGCCGTTGGACTAAAGGTCGGCCGATTGCTTTAAAAAGGTTGCATCAAGATATTGCTGAGTTTGATTATTTAACCGAGCAAGATCGACGTATTTGTTCGCATATTCAGGTTGAAAAAGAAGCCTCTTACTACGGCTATTCCAGCAAAGAATATTATGCTCTGCCCAGTAGTGCAATTA
>CAMDOP010000171.1 GCA_945903675.1 Crenothrix polyspora | reverse complement strand
ATAACTACCGACACGTTTAATGACACCCTTATCCAACTCGATGATATGCGTGCAATTTTTTAGCGCGGTCAATCGATCCGCGATAATTAAAATGGTTAAGTCTTTGCTGAGATTTTCAATGGCTTGCATGACCGCTTGTTTTGTTTCGTTATCCCGATGGTAATTTTGGCCTTAAACGGGTGCTACGCGATGGCCCTAAAGGTACGATTATTAGTCTGCCAGTCCCTTTGGTGGTCGTTACGCCACCCACTTCAGAACCTTATGCAGATATTCTTGGTTTTTTGGGTGCGTTGATTGTGCGCATTAAAAAGCATAAAAATTATACCGAAGCAATCGGTAAAGCTTTGCATATTATTCCTGCTCAAAACCCCGCCCCTGATCCGGCCTTGTTGCAACCGGATTTAACTTATGATTTTAATGCCGGTCATCCGGTTTTGTATTGGTACCATAATGGTACCGATGCCTTGGTCATAGAAGCCGATTACGGCACCGGCACGTTTGGTTTAGTAGCCATTCAAATGACCACCCAGTTTGAAGACAGCGCGCCGTTGCCCGCACCCGGCACCGTGGCGCTGTGGAGGTATCGGGCTATTTATCGTATTCGAGATAACCAAGTCGGGCAGTGGAGCAAGGTTTTAGACGTTAGTGTTAAAGGGTAGTGGGTGATCATACAAGGATGGGTAAAGGCATCGCCGTTTTCATCGGTTATTGTTATTATTGATGGGTTTCGCGTTGCTCTACCCATCCTACGTTCAGGCTATTTGCTAAGCGTTAATGGGTTTGTATGTTGTTGCAGCCTTGTCTTGCTCTGCCATGGTTTGTCAGAGGGTTATTTCTTTATTTACAATCTTTTCTAGCTCATCTATTAGAGCTGGAATATCATCGCGAATAATGCTCCATAATACATCGTTATCGATACCTAAATAACCATGAATTAATCGGTTTCGTGTTGCAATAATTTGTCTCCATGCAACTGAGGGATAACTATCACGAATTTCAATCGGTATATGCGTTGCGGCTTCACCCACTAATTCCAAATTACGAATGGTTGCATCATAATTTAAGCATATCAATCAGATAAAAACGCCATTCTCGTTCAGACATTAATAGCCTCGTTTTCTATAAAAGGCCTAAGTTCAGGTCGCATCGCTTTTACAGTCACTAAATCAACAGGCGTCGCTAATATATCTTCTAAATAAAATTGCATGCCAAAATATTGTTTAGACGTTGCCGGACTATCAAAGTCGGCGATGATATCAATATCGCTCTCTGGTTTGGCTTCATTACGCACGGTTGAACCAAATAGTGCTAATCGTGTTATGCCGAAGCGTTTAACCAATTCGGGCTTATGTTGAGTCAATGTTTCTATGGCTTGTTGACGATTCATAATCAATTACCTATCAAGTAATAGTGGGCCTATGTAATTTTCTGTAGGTTATGTCTTTTATTTTAATAAAAAATATTAGGCTGGATGACATGGTTAACCCAATTTTAACATACATCAGAGATCTGCAAGTTATGTTGATGGGCTAGCTGTGCCCAACGGTTATTGTTATGGCTGATGGGTTTCGCGTTGCTCTACCCATCTACGGTAGGTGTTGTGGTTTTGTTTGGTTTTGTTTTGTAATTGCCATCCATGGCAACTGGATCTCGGCAATCCCTTGCTTCGCTCTCTCGGCCAGTATGACGGACTTTTTGGTACTTGGCGAATCATTCTTCTACTCAGTGTCCCGTCTTAGTTGGTAACCAAAAAACAAGGCTTAAGATGGCAACATCCAGACCCTAAGTATTTCAGCAAGATACTGAATAAGGTAAAGATATGAGTCATTACCGACACTTACTGGAAGTGGCCATTAACAGCATTATTGATAAATCCGAAGAAAAAGGCGTAGAAAGCCTGTTTAGTCGCGGTGGCACGGCATTAACCAAGGACAGCTTTAAAGATTGGAGGCGCTAGAGGGGCAATCTGAAATAAACACCACTTGATAGTTGTCGGGTTTATGCTTATTATGAGTGTCGGGTTTTTGTAAGGAAAAGAGTCATGAGTCGCCAACCAACATTACGGCAAAAAGTTGAAGAACGCATAAAAAATCAGACGGATGATGTATTTTTGCCTCGTGAATTCTCTGATCTAAGTGATGAAGATCAAGTATTACGCGTTTTGCGACATCTGGTACGCGAAGGACGCTTGGTAAAGCTGGGTTATGGGGTTTATGGCCGAGCGGTGCAATCACAATTAACCGGTAGAGCCATTCTTTATAGCCAGAACGGTTTTTCGGGTGCGGTACGCCAAGCCCTCACCAAGTTGGGCGTCGATTGGGAACCCACTGAAGCCGAGCTTGACTATAACGCAGGCAACTCGACACAAGTGCCGGTTAATCCGGTTTTACGCGTAAAAGGCCGATTTTCAAGGCAACTGCATTACGGAAAATCGGAGCTTATTCTTGACCGATAAACCGACGCTTCAAGAATTATTGGAAGTCCAAGATTTTTACGATTTACCCAGTCCCGCTTTGGTAGAAAAAGATTGGTATCAATTAAAACTCTCATGCACCGCTTCGATACGCCTCAATCTCAGCGGCAATCTCTGCTTCGGCCATATTTTTTGCTTGCGGTAAGCTTTGGGTTTCTTTTAGTAAGGCGTGCCATTTTTCGGTTCGTTGTTGGCGCTGAACGACATCAAGCTGTGGTTCTGGCAAAATCATAATAAGCTTGGTGTGTCTGCCAAACATTGACTGGCAGGATGTGGGTAAACGCGCATTAAGCAACTGACCATCTGGCGTTATATCAACTTCAATTTCAAGTGCTTGCATGTTTTACTCTTGTTTTAAACAAAACTATTAAAGATTAACTTGGTGGCATTTAGCTAAATTATACGACATGTAGTCGCTATCCCACGAAGTCGAGAAGCGCCTCATTTATTACCGTTCACTTTAACCTCTACTTTAGTCGTTGAAAAATAGCCGCCCGTTTTTGAAGCGCCACGAAATTCAATGGTTTTAGCTTCTTTAAGTTTCTTAAGCCAACGTTCAATAGTCCGTAGGGGTAAATTAAGCCCTTTAGCAATGTCACTGGCTCGTTGACCGGGGTGTACTTGTATATAAATGAGTAGCTCGGTTACACCGCCATTTACACCGCCATTTACACCGCCATTTGATTTAATGAGATTATCTTGACCATTATTAAATGGTTTTTTAAAAACCGTTACGGCCATCCCCCCTTGTGTTGCTTCGTACTCCGGTTCAGGCAAGCCATAAGCAATAAAGGTTTCAATTGCCCTGCGCACGCCACTGCCATACTTCTCTATCAAATCAAGTTCTTTAAAAATGGAAGCGATCTGTTTGTTGCGTAGATGGGATTTGTAGTTGCCCGATTTAATCTTTTCAACGGTCAAGTCTTCAAGCAGGGCGCCGGGGTTAAAAAACTCAATGCGTTCGTCAAAAATCTTAATGGTTGAGTCATTGGCACTGCGATAGTCACGATGGACGATTAGCGCCCCTGATTATTACTATTGTTCTTTGGGTTTTCGTGATTCATTTTTGTTTCAAATATGACCTGTCATACGCGTATCAGGCAATGCTGATAAAATCGCTCTTAACGCCTTATTAACGGATTCGGAAGTAGTAAAAACTTTAGCGATATCTTCATCAAGTGTAATATTTACGACTTTGTGGGCAAATCGATTTGGCTTTGCTTTATTGTAATCGAAATTATATTCCGGTAATAAATCTTCAGTTTCTGTATGCACGTTCATAGTTCTTTACCTCTGGATTAGTAGCATTTCTCGCGCTTATAATTCGGATCACACCATCAGTGCGCTCTGTAAAAGAAATAATGAGTAATCTTGCGCAATTTGAAGTGCCAATAATTAACTCGCGATGCTCTTCAATAGAGTTCCAAATATCATCGAATAGACTCGCAAGCGAATCATCAAAAACAGTTCTTGCCTCATTAAAACTAACGCCATGTTTTTGTATGTTTAACTTGTTTTTATTTTCATCCCATTCAAATTGCATGTGTCTTTTTCCAGCCTAGACTTTTACAAAGTATATCACAACAAAAAAACGACTATTCTTACTTTAAAGCCTCGCTTTTAAGAAGCTGGGTTAACTTCTTCCTCGTTATTTAATAGCCAACAGAATATCTACAGGCATGACTTAGTTGGCCGCAACGAGAAAATCATGAATTTTCCATTCAATAGCTAAGCGATCCAAACCATGCCACTTTTAGTGGATATTCATAAGGGCTCTATGTGAACCGTAGTGGGTAACATTATTAAAATTCTAAGCAAATACTATGATAAGTAAATATAAACACAAGTCCTAATGCCGTCATTCCGGCAGGGACTGCTGGAAACCAGTTGCCATGGATGGTATCTGAGAACAGATCAACACATTGAATTATAATATGAATATTATATGTTATCTAAGCTTACACCCCTGCACACTGGATCCCGGCAGTCCATGCCGGGAAGACGATCTTTTTGTGGTTTCATACGTTGTTTGAGTTTGTGATTTTTTAGATCTAAAACTGTAAGACAAAGTGTAAGGCCTAGATAAGTAAATATAAACACAAGCCCTAATGCCGTCATTCCGGCAGGGAATGCCGGGATCCAGTTGCCATGGATGGCAATGTTAAAGCCGAGTAAATAGCTAAATCAAATCCATCCATAAGTCTTGCCACGCAGGATTAGTTCTTTCCAGTAAGGTGATTTTTGCGTGCCTTGACCAGTTCTTTAATTGTTTTTCTCGTTGTATAGCACTTTCCATTGTTTCATGTACTTCATACCAAACTAAATCAAGTGTACCGTAACGCTTGCTAAATCCTTCAACAAGTTCCATACGGTGCTGATATACCCGCTTAATCAAATCAGAGGTAACTCCAATATAAAGTGTTCCATTTCTTTTACTGGCCAACATATAAACACAAGGCTGTTTAAGCATAATGCACTCCTTAAGTACATCTTTGTTATGTCGGTCTATACATCACTGTGGTCTGGTTCCGGCAGTCCATGCCAGGATGACGACCAGGAGGTTTTTAGCCAATAATTAAGGCTTGTGTTTATCGGTATTTTTATTATTTACCCACTTAAAATCATATAGAGGCATAATCAATTATCTATCAAAAAATAGTAGAGCTAGGTGCTTTACAGTAGGTTATACCGATTATATGAATAAAAAATTAGGGCGGATGTAATGCTTAGCCCAATGTTAACATAAATCAGGGATGTGCCCGTCATGTTGAAGGGCACGCAATGGAACCCATCAATTAAGCGCAGGTTGTGTTCCTGCGCTGGGGCATTGGGCAGGCTTGTTACCTGCATTACTCATCAAGCTTCATCATCACTACTTTTGCAAATACCGAAAAATCCGCCAAGTGGTTTTTTACAATACTATGCACAATGTGCCAGTTGATGTCATCGTAGTTATGTACTGCAATATTGCGAAAGCCAACGGCTTTTTTCAGGTTAAGTGCCAGTGTTGTAGTCAACATCCCAGCTTGCTCAAGTCTATCAAACGTTTGACCCATGGTATCGGGCGGCGGTACATCCATACCTGAAATAAGATGTGCGCCAATGTCGACACATAACTGCACGGCTCGACTAAGGTTAAGCGAGACGATGTCTTGCAGATCATAGTCTGTGAGGAGTGCATCAGCTTCCCCAGGACACTTGGTTTCAAGGCGTTGCAAGCAGCGCCGCAGTGATTCCAGTTTATGCTCTACTACTTCCCGATCCATGCCGCCCGCCTTTCTGCTAATACCCGGTTGCGGTAGGGCATAAAATCGGCCTGTTCAAACAAATGTCGGCTAATCAAGCTTCCGTACTCACCATCGCTGCCGAGCAGGCGTCGACCATGTCGCACGATTTGCCCCAATAAAGGCTCGGCCACTACTTTTAAATCTATCAAGTCCACCGGTCGACCTGTTTGCTCTGCCAAGGCGGCAATAATGTCCATTTTCTCAACCGTTGTTAGCGCCTGTTTGGCGGCCACAGCAATATCCAAATCACTGTCCGGGCGTTGTCGTCCCTCGGCGACCGAGCCAAACACCAGCGCCAGCACTAATTGCGGAAATCGCGTTAATACTGCCTGTAGTTGCTTATCAATGTAACAAAAACCCTGACTGCTTTCGCCGGCGTGTTTATTAAGCAGCGGCTCAGAATCGTTTAGTTCTATGTGTTTTCCAGGCATATCGGTTTCAAACTCTATTGCATACATGGTTGTGTTAAAACGGTTGACGTAGAAAGTCTACGATAAACTGATAGCCTTGTTGTTCTACTAACGTAAATACCACTGCCATATCAACGGTCATATATTCATGGACAATACGGTTACGCAGGCCAATTGCTGCGTTCCATTGTTGGAGTTGTGCCTCAGTTATCTTTTTTTGAGTATGCAGACTGGTAAAGCTGTCATAGGCCGAAACAGGCACTGACTCTCCAGATGCTTTTAATAAATGTTTGGCCTTGCCGATGGCGTTTTCAATTAAAATTTGCAACCCGTGTAAGGTGCCATTTTGCTCCAGCTTAGTCAGTGATTGCTGGGCGCTTAGTTTTTGGCGGGCTTCTTGTAGTAGCGCACTTTGCTCATCCGCAATACGGCAACATTCTGCATGGTATAAATCAAGCCGCATAACACTGATTCCAGTAAAATTCTTCTAGTTCACGCCAAGTTCGCTGCAGAAAATAATGCCATGCCAGTGTGTTTTCACCTTTAAGTATAAGACCTTCTTCGGCTACTACGGCACGCATAGTGAGTCGTGCATGCGTTAAATCAATCAAGTCTATCTTGTCTTCTGTTACTTCAAGTAGCTGCGCTAGGGTTCGCCGTACTGTTTCTGTTTGTGCCAATACTGTGATGATGCTGATGTCGGGCTGACGATGCCAACGAATGGCAATATCCCAATCACTATTTACCTGCGCTTTACCACTAGCTTGGCTGCCTATCAAGATAGCGAGTTCCAGCTCTGGAATTTGTAACAAACACTGTCTTAATCTGTTCACGCTACGTTTAA
>CAMDOP010000170.1 GCA_945903675.1 Crenothrix polyspora | reverse complement strand
TTAGGATGGGATGTAAATGAAAAGAAATCAGGAGGTCTATTTGGTTTGATGGGAAAAAAAACTGAAGAATATGACTTAGACGTCATTGCTTTCTTGATTGGAGAAAATGGCAAAGTTAATGATCTTGGATCAACTGAAGAAGGCCGTTCAACTTTAAAAAATGGAGATATAGTTTTCTACAGCAGTCTTAAACATCATTCAGGTCAAATATGGCTAACAGGTGATAACCGAACAGGAGATGGAGATGGAGATGATGAGCAAATTATTGCGAATTTGAACTCCATGCCAGAAAAATACGCGAAAATATTGTTCGTCGTTCATATCTACAATGGAAAGAAACATGATCAAAATTTTAGTAAAGTACAAAATGCTTTTATACGTGCAGTAGATGCTAAGGGCAAGGAAATGGTAAGGTTTGATCTTTCAGGTGATGCAAGCTATGCAAATTTCCGCTCAATTACATTTGCTGAACTAGAGCGCGAGAAGGATGGTAACTGGAAGTTTAATGCCATTGGTACGCCACATGAAGCAGATAATTTTGTACAGATTTTAAAGCAGTATATTTAATTATGAGTGATAGGAGGTTACCAGTTTATTTGCTAATTGATACTTCCGGGTCGATGCGGGGTGAACCTATACAGTCTGTGAATGTGGGTTTAAAAAGTATGGTGAGTGCGCTTAGACAAGACCCCTATGCATTAGAATCTGTTAGTTTAAGTTTAATTACTTTTGATATTGATGCTAAAGAAATTTTTCCGTTGACTCCGCTCGAGCAGATTCAACTACCTGAAATAGTTGTGCCACTTTCAGGGCCAACTTTTCTTGGGGCCGCCCTTGAGTTGCTATTAAACCGTTCTGATATTGAATTAATCAAAAATACACCTAATAAAAAGGGGGACTGGAGACCGTTGTTATTTATTATGACTGACGGTAGTCCTACAGACTTACAGGTTTTTCGTAATATGATCCCAGAAATTAAAAAACGTAATTTTGGAAATATTGTTGCATGTGCTGCTGGGCCTAAAGCAAAAGACGCTGTCCTTAAAGAATTAACAGATAACGTGGTTCATCTTGATACTACTGACTCAGCAACTTTTTCTCAGTTTTTTAAATGGGTTTCTGCAAGTGTGTCGATTGGTAGCAGCAGTGCTGGGGTTTCTGAACCTACTTATCTGCCGCCACCACCACCAGAAGTACAGATGGTTATTTGATCGGTAATGAGACGATTGCCGATATACATCTTGGTTTTTTGAAAAACTATTAAGAAATCAATAGATGAAAAAAGGGTGATTATTCAGTAGAGATTTATATTATTACTGGATGTAACCCAGTAATAAAATACTACCGCATACAACGTAATGGAGCAAATATTAGCAAAATGGAAGATGAGGTTTCATGTTGGAGTGGCTTCATCCACACTGGTGCCTTCTTACGAAAGTATATTAAGTTTTAAGGGTTCTAATGACGTCATTATCATAACTGATCTTAGTTCACCAGACGGAAATTATGGCTTAAATAAAAATAGATCTATTGGCTTGACATCTGAAGCAACAGATTCTTTGGATACTTCAATAGAGATCCTTCCACCACCAAAAGAAATTCATATCAGCTTTTAACCTCTATAAGGAGATATTTATGCGTCGTTTGCCAGTTTATTTTGTCCTTGATATTTCAGAATCAATGGTCGGTGAAAACATAAAGAAACTTGAAGAAGGTCTTAATAACATAATAAGAACACTACGCCAGGATCCTCATGCATTAGAAACTGTATATGTCAGTGTTATAGCGTTTGCAGGCAAGGCTAGAACAATTGTCCCATTAATTGAAGTTGCATCATTTTATTCTCCAAAACTGCCTATTGGAGGTGGAACTTCTCTTGGTGGTGCGCTCTATCTATTGATGTCGGAACTTGATAGAACTGTCGTAAAAACAACTTATGAACATAAAGGTGATTGGAAGCCTATTGTGTACTTGATAACAGACGGGAAACCAACTGATTCGATTAATGGGGCTATAACAAAATGGAAATCCGAGTACGTAAGTAAAGCAACTTTGGTCGCAATTGCTCTAGGGACATTTGCTGATATTAGTGTACTTAAACAACTTACAGATTATGTATTTATACTTGAAAATACTCGAGAAGAAGATTTTAAAAAATTTATTGAGTGGGTTACAAATTCTGTTAAGTCGCAAAGTAAAAGTGTAAGTGATGAACCAACGGATAGCGCAAATCTAGCAAAAATTGATGAGACTTTACTCTCTTTATCAAAAGGTTCTGATGAAACACATCTAGCAGATCCGAACTATGTTATTTTAACTGGTCGGTGCCAGAATAACGGATTACCTTATTTAATGAAGTACGTGCGTGATATAAAGGAGCTAAAGCTCCAGGATTTTGCTGTCGATGTTACTCAGTACGTAATTTCAGGATGCTATCCTGTTGAAGGTGATTATTTTGATTGGTCAGATGATGTTTCTACGCAATTAAAAGTGAACACCAGCGAGTTATTAGGCACTGCTGGATGCCCTCATTGTGGCAATATTTCAGCATTTGGTATGTGTTCCTGTGGTGGCATTATGTGTTTAAATGGGCCAGGTGATGTAGTTTGCCCATGGTGCGAGAAGGAAGTAACGTTTAGTTCAGGCGGTGACAGTAGAGAAGGTTTTGATGTAAATCGTGCGCGAGGATAAGACATGAAAATAAATAAAGCAAAAGACGAGGTATCAAAGTTAACTGAGTCTTTTATAAAGCTATCAATGAATAGTTATATTCCTTTCTTATCCGTGATTACTAAAAAATGTAACTTAAAGATTAAATCTGGGCAAAATAAGTTAGAACAGAATATTAAAAAATTTTCTTCTAATAAGGATGTACGCCAAATATATCTAACCGCTTCGGTGAATTTACAAGAGGAATGGGAAAAAATGTTCCCTGATAGAAATAGTGTGGATAATAAAACATCTAGCATGACTGTAAATACAAATCTTACTAACATTGGAAACCCTGGTGATGTACCAAACAATGCACCGATACCAATTGTGCCTATACCTAAAATTTCTTTTAGTCTGATTAACGGCAAAGTTGGGCATCCTTATTCTGCTGAATTACAAATACAAGGTGAGACTGAATACAAAAA
This sequence comes from Crenothrix polyspora, assembly GCA_945903675.1. Classification (GTDB taxonomy): domain Bacteria; phylum Pseudomonadota; class Gammaproteobacteria; order Methylococcales; family Methylomonadaceae; genus Methylobacter_C. The sequence goes on along the minus strand of CAMDOP010000170.1, from coordinate 3,885 downwards.
AGTCGTTATTAAAGGAGTTACTCTTCTTGAAAACTCTGGACTTTCTTTTTTACCGCCCGATTATAGAAATATCGAAGGAACACCGCTTAAAGATGGCGAAAACAAAGTGGTTTTACAATATCAATTTCAGGATGCAACACATCAAAATCCATTGTTACGAGGAGAATTTGATCTATTTATAAATCCTGATCCGAAATCTTTGTGGCAGATAAATGAACCTGACTCTAATGCACAATACGCTAAAAAACATGAAGACAAGGCGCTGGTCGAAGGTGTTGACAGTTTAGTTATGATTGGAGCAAGTAGACGTGGCCGTTCCCATGAGCATAGTGGAACATTTAGGGATGACGATTTCCTTCTGGTTTGTCAGCATGGTTGGGAGTTACTTGCAGTGGCAGACGGAGCAGGAAGTTCAAAAAGTTCCCGTAAAGGTTCTGAACTTGCTGTACATAAGTCGCTGGATTATTTGATAAATGCATTAGCCACCCAAAGTGAGAAAATAGAGCAAGAAGCAATAGCATGGTTTGCTGATAAAGATGGGAGTCAACACGGTGTCAAAACAGTATTATATGAAACGTTTGGACGAGCTGCTTTTATGGCAGTTAAAGCTATAGAAGAAGAGGCTAAAATAAATAATGTCAACCCAAAAGAATATTCAACAACATTATTGTTAGTAGGGCACAAAAAAATGGCGATTGGCCATCTATTTGCGGCTTATTGGGTTGGTGATGGAGGTGTTGGGGTTTATGAAAAAGGGAAGAAGATTCATTTACTAGGTGATGTAGACAGTGGAGAGTTTGCAGGGCAAACACGTTTTCTTGATAAACAAGTAATGACTCCAGAGGATATCATGAATCGATTGCGATTTACCATTACAGATGACTTTACAAGTCTAGTATTAATGACAGATGGAGTGACAGATCCAAAATTCGAAACTGACAACAATTTGGCCAGTTTGCAGAAATGGGATGAATTGTGGATGGAACTCGAACCCATTCTGGATAATAAAAATACAGCATCTGATGAATTATTAAAGTGGTTGGAGTTTTGGTCACCTGGCAATCATGACGACAGAACTATTGCAATATTGTACAAATAATCATTATGGCTAAGGCAAAGGTTATCAAGACCAAAACCATAGACGGACATCCAATCGAGTACGTTGATGAAATTATCGGCTCTGGCGGAATGAAAGATGTCTATTTCAGTCCAGACAAAAGTTATGTTGTCGCTTTTTTTAGAGACAAGCAGGATTATCAAGCTAAAGAACGGCTTGGGATGATATCTGGAAAATTTAGGGAAAATATTTTTAACAATATTGGTGGTGATTACTGGAGAAATCAATATTGTTGGCCAACTCATGTTGTCGAATATGAAGGTAAGCTCGGAATAGTTGCGCCTACGTATCAAAAGCAATTCTTCTTTGAATTTGGGTCAAAGAATAATGATGCAAATGGAATAAAAGGGAAAGATAAGGAAGGTAAATGGTTTGCAAGTGCAAGCTTACGAAATCGATTTTTAGACACAAGAGAACTCGGCGATTGGCAAAATCATATTCGAATAGCACTTCTCATAAGTAGAGCTGTAAAAAGATTACATGCAGCAGGCCTAGCTCATTCAGATTTATCCTATAAAAATATTTTAGTTAATCCTATAAATGGATCAGCGTGTATCATTGACCTTGATGGTTTAGTAGTACCAGGCAAATACCCGCCTGATGTTGTTGGAACACCTGATTTCATTGCGCCTGAAGTCATGATGACGAATCATCTGAAGAAAACTGATCCTAATAGAAAGTTACCGAATATCAATACTGACCGCCACGCCTTAGCGGTACTAATTTACATGTATTTGCTTTATCGACATCCTCTGAGAGGTGATAAAGTTCATGACATGGACTCCCTAAAGGACGAAGAGTTATCTATGGGGGCGATGTCTTTATTCGTAGAACACCCCGTTGATTTCAGTAATCGGATTAAAGTAATAAATGCGAAACCTACAGAATTGCCTTGGAAAGATACTTCAAAAATACCATACACAGTCACAGGACCCTATTTAACAGAACTATTTAAGAGAGCTTTCATTGATGGTCTGCATGATCCACACAAACGCCCGACTGCCGATGAGTGGGAATATGGGTTAGTAAAGACAATTGATTTGATTCAGCCTTGTCAGAACAATGATTGCCTTCAGAAGTGGTATGTGTTCGATAATACTACAAAACCCAAGTGTCCATTCTGCGGAACGCCTTACAAAGGTAAGTTACCAGTGTTAAATTTGTATTCATCTCGAAAAGAAGGGCAATTCTTACCTGAAAATCATAGGCTAATGGTTTACACAAATCAGTCTCTTTTTCAGTGGCACACAAATCGTAACGTAGTGCCAAATGAGAGGATTTCTGAAGCACAAAAAAAACGTGAAGGGTATTTTGTACTACACAATAAAGTCTGGTATCTCGTCAATGAACGAATGTCCGAATTGATGGATATCACCGATCCTAGTAACAATATCGTTATTCCAGTTGGAGGCAAGGTGGAAATAACCGATGGTAAGCATCTATTGTTTTCAAAACAAGAAGGTGGTCGCCTGGCAGTAGTTCAGCTTGTTGAAGGTAAATAAATTATATATTAGTATGATGGCATCTAAAAAATGGTTGGTTGCACTGCGTTGGATTACTTTTATACCTGCTGCTTTTATATGTGCTTGGTTGGCTTGGTTGGTTGTATTTTATCTAAACCAATTAACTATGAGTATGAGAGGTATGGATACTAATGATTTTTTACCGAGATTAACAGTTGAGGTATTAAGTCACAGTGTTATGGGTGGGGTTTTTGTATATATAGGCTCTCACGTAGCACCAAATCATCGGAAAGTTGTTACTTATCTCTTAACTGCATTTATTTTATTAATAGCTGGATTTTTGGCTTTTCCTGCTGTTATTCAACGAGATTGGTGGGCCATATTAGGTTCCATAGCCGTTTCTTCTGGTGCTGGCGTGGTTGCTTATCAGTATCCTAATGGAGAAATTGATAATTAATACAGCATTAAAAATAGATTAGAAAAGGTTTTAATTTTTTGCTAAAAATTTCATCATGCACAAGATTCGGCAGTATTTATCCTAGGGATATCGTTCGTATAAGACCGGAATTTGCTGTATTAACCAATATTAGGTTCCTCAAATATTTTGTAAGTTTTAATTTGTTATAGCAAAATATTATATGTTTAAGTTAGCTGGAACTAGAATTATTTATTTCAATAGAGTAATTGTATACACAAAAAATTAATAGGGATAAATAGATGCAGTTTTGGTGGGTTAATCAAAATCAAACTTATCAGCATGAAATTAGTGGCGGTTACTTATGGTCCCCAAAAACTAATGCAAACGGAAATACCAATCCGTTCTATGACAATATGACCAAAGTCGCAATTGGCGATATTGTATTTTCATTTAAAGACACGTTAATTTTCGCCATAGGTATCATAACTTCACAAGGTTATACACATTCGAAACCAAGCGCCTTCGGCACGACGGGTGAGAATTGGGATAATGAGGGGTGGTGTGTTGATGTTGATTATCATGAGATCAACAATAAAATTCGCCCTAAAGATTTTATAGATAAACTTGCCGTAACACTCCCATCTAAATACTCCCCTTTACAAGAAAATGGTAATGGCAATCAAGGTGTTTATCTTGCTGCAGTACCATTGCCGATGGCTGAGGTTTTATTGGAGCTCATTGGTAAAGAAGCTCACGCTATTATTTATAATATAAGATCTCAAGATATTGACGAAATTGAAGATAGTGTGATTGAAAAGGACATCAGGCAAAATACGAGTCTTGAATTTACCGAAAAAGAACAGCTAGTAAAATCTAGACGTGGTCAA
>CAMDOP010000169.1 GCA_945903675.1 Crenothrix polyspora | reverse complement strand
TGAATATATACAAGGTTGGCTTAAGTTCTGGTTTGAAGACAGCAAACGCCTTAGCGTAGCAAAAGCTTTTCAGAATGCCCGTGTTGCCTACCTTAAAAATGTTTGGGCCAGAGATAGAGATTTAAAAGCCGAAGGTATCTATGTTGATGATCTGGAAATCAGCACGGCGTTAAATGGCTATGCAGAACAATTTGAAAGCGCCCAAAAAGTCGGTGATTTATTACAAAGAGAAGCGTTGTTAACTAAACAACTTTATCGGTATGTCGCTAAAGCGTCTAAGTTAGATGGCTTTGTTAGAGATCGAGAAAACACAGACCTTGCCAATGGCTTTTTAAATCATGGCAATTATTTAGCCTATGGCTTAGCCGCGACTACATTATGGGTGTTAGGCATTCCGCATGGCTTTGCAGTATTGCACGGTAAAACCAGACGTGGCGCTTTAGTGTTTGATGTGGCTGACTTAATTAAAGATGCCATTGTTTTGCCCTGGGCATTTATCTGCGCCAAAGAAAAAATGACCGAGCAAGAATTTAGGCAACAAGTATTACAAAAGTTTACCGAACATAAAGCCCTCGATTTTATGTTTGACCAAGTAAAGCAACAAGCCTTAAGAGATGATCTAATATGATGGTCACTTTTGTAAGCCAATGTGAGAAAAAAGCACTGAATAGGACGCGTAGAGTTTTAGATGCTTTTGCCAATCGTATTGGGGATAACACCTGGCAAACCATTATTACTGAAGATGGTTTGATCGCCGTTAAAACGCTGTTACGTAAAACGGCGACTAAAAATACCGCTGTTTCTTGTCATTGGATAAGATCCAGAAGTCGGAGTGAATTGGTTTGGATTGTGGGGAATCGAGATCAATTTAATCCAGAAGGTATCGTACCCGTAAACTACACTTTTAAAGAATTAATCATGGATATAACTAGCGATAAACCTAATCCAAACATGCTCTATGCCAACACCCAATTACAATCGTTAATTGAACATTTATTTGCTGTGGGATATGTAGCTGAACAACTCCATAAAAGACTTATGCCGAATCAAGATAAACTATCAACGGCAACTTTTGTAACTGGATGTTTACATGACATAGGAAAAATAGATCCTTGTTTTCAAGAATGGGTCAGAAATCCTAAGAAAAAAGATTTTATAGCAGAAGATGGGCAACATATTGATGATGCAAAATTTAGTTTTGACAAGCACCCAAGGCATAATGAAGTTTCAGTATTACTTTATCAATTATTAGATCAGATTTCTTTAAAATCTATTAATGCTGACAATAAGAAGTCTATAAAACACGTCATTTATTGGCATCATGCAAAGCCTTTTAGAAAAGAAAAGGACTTTATAAATTACGGCGATATTTATAAAAAGTTAAACGGTAATCTTAAAGAACTAACATTTTCTGAGTTATTTGATAAGGTAATTCAATTATTGAAAAACCTCTCATCAGTTGACGAAGGTTATCGAACGATTGAAGAATCAATCATTTCAAAGATATTTAATGATGAACTTGATTTAGACGTCATTGAAACATTAGACAGTCTATTATTACCGTATTATAAAAAATATGATTCGCAGGATAATATTGATAAATACCCAATGCTAATTAGACATAATGCCGATAATAACGTTATGCGAGCTTGCGTTATTTCAGCGGATCGAACGGTATCGGCGCTTACTTCAGCAGAGTTGCATTCACACCTAAAAAACAAGACCCTTGATTCATTGGTCGATGATCTTTTACATTTGGAATCAACACTGTGTTCCCATATCGAAAGTTGCTTAAAGAAATTCTCTGGTAGTGAACGCAGCAATAAACAAACTGAAGTCGCACAAAAGCTTATTACAACTCAAGGTGTTGCTGTATTAGCAGGGCCTGCGGGGTGCGGAAAAACTAAAATTGCCTTGGAATGGGCTAGACTCAAAAATACACAACAAATTATTTGGATTTGTCCACGGGTACAGGTATGCCAGGGCTTGTTTCTGGAATTAATTTCTGAGCAGTATCTGCCTGATGCAAAAATAGAAATTAATACCGGCGAGTTTAAATACACTAGCAAATGGAATAAACCAACCCCAGAAGATGGATACTTCTCTGGTGATATCGTCATTACCACCATAGATCAAATCTTTGGCTCCATCATCACTCATACCAAAGCCAACTCGTTAATCAATTTTCTTAATAATCATATTGTATTTGATGAGTTTCATGAATACATCAATATGCCAGCATTCAACATTCTGTTTGCTGAGTTGATAGCCTGTAAACAACAGCAAAAACAATTAGCAAATACCTTATTGGTTTCTGCTACGCCTCATTATTTTTATTTAAGGCAGTTATTGGAAATACATCCTGAAGATATTATTTCAATGCCGTCTTTTAATCCAAGTCAGTATCGTATCGAGTTCAAAGTATTTGACGAAACTAAACAAGATCAAACAAACCCGCTTTATCAATTACAACCAGATAGTACTATTGTCATTAGTAATACCGCATTAACCGCACAAAAAAGTTTTGTTCGTAACCAGTCACAAGAAAACGCAGTTTTATTGCATTCAAAGTTCAAAAAAAGCGACAAACAGAAGTGGTTTGAAGAGGTTTATGAATCATTTAAAAAAGAAGGAACTCAAAAGTTTAGTGTGTTACGCAGTGGTCCGATTGTACAAGCATCGTTAAACATCACTTGTGACAACATGGTTGCTGAATTAACTAATCCAGAAGATTGTCTGCAACGCTTAGGGCGACAAGATCGATTTGGTGTAAATAAAACTGTGAATATTTATCATATTGCAGTATCTGAATCTATTCATCAAGGTAAAGGAACCGGTGCAACCGCTCAATTTTTATTACGTATGAATACCTTTGGAGCAACTAAAGCGTGGTATCAATTTTTACAGACAGAACTCGATGATAAAGCCTTTAACTTACCCCATTTGTATAAACTATATGAACAGTTTCACCAATCTGATAATGCTAGAAAGCTTATAGAATCAGATTTGTCGGCGTCATTAAAAAAGAGCGTTAATTTAATTAATCAAAAAGTGATTGATCCAATCACTATCGCTTCCAAAAAAGTGCTTGTTAAAGGTAGAGCTAAAATCAGTAAAAGCTCTTTACGCGGTGAAAACCGTTTTGTACAAATGGCGGTCTGCGATGTAAATGACCCTAATACTCCAATTTTTAGTAATGAATATGCCTATTCAAATCCTATTAATGAAAATGAAGAAATTGATAACTTAACAGATGATCTTGTTAAATTAAGGAACTTGGATTTAATTAATCATATGGCAAAAAAACATGGAAATATTTATCCTGCTCACCCAGTTAAAGGTATTCCTGAAAGCAAAATGTTAGTTCGGTGTAAGATTATAGAAGGCTATTCAAGGGACCCAGAGTTCCCTATTTATCTAAGTTATACCAATGATGATTTAAAAATAGTCAATGGAGAAAGTGCTAGGCATAGTGAAGCTATTTATTATGCCGTGTGCGATAAACAGCCCATCGGGGCAATTTCAACTAAACAATTAATATCAAACGAGGAATGATGTATGCAAAAAGTAACAGGCATTAAAAGTGTAGATTTTAAAGTAATTGCATTGGGACATGGTGTCGTTAATTGGAATGGTCCAACAACGTTACAAGATGAAGGACGAATTATAGATAACCATACGTTGCCAAAATTGCGAGGTTATACAAACTTAACTGGTAAAGATAGTGAAAAAGGATACAAATTAAAAAAATCGCCTACCGATATAGACTTTAAAAAAACACCTCTATACATCAGCCAAAACTGCATTCGTCATCATTTATTCAGAGAGCAAGCATTTGATTTGCATAATGCGGGGGAAAGAAACCTGCAAAAAGTTTTAACATCAGTAACAGGCTTAATACGCGGTTATGTTGTGCCATCTAGCCAATGTAAACGTACCAGTCCGTTATTAATAGAGGACTTTGTTGACCAACTAGGCAATGGTAATTTTGAACAATTTGGACAAGCAGGCGCGAGAGATAGTTCATCGTTTTTCTCAAAAACCACATTCGGTGATACAGAATATCACTCTTACGGCTCGATCAGTATTGAGCAATTACAATTTATCTCACTGGATAACAAATTTGATCGCGCCGCAATGATCATTACAGAAGGTCAAGGCGAACAAATTGCCGAAGCAGTTCAATCCTTTATTAAAAGATTTAACACTGATTTAAACCCGCAAGCGGTGTTTCATAAAAACTACGTCAGACGCGGAACGATTTTTGAAGAAGGTGAACAAGGCATTTTATTAAACAACGATGCCATGCAAGCCTTAGTTGAATACACCTTAAACAGCATTAGCGAATTATCTATCCGTCAAGCAAAAGGCTACATGTACGTGGATGAAATATTGGTTGATTATAACGACAGTAATAAAATGATGCGCATCAAACGAAACCCTTCTGCTATATCGGAAACTCCAGAAACCGATTATGCCAGTTATTTTTATGCCAAGTGAGGAATACATCATGCCCATACAAACTGCAAAAATCATCACTAATGGTAATAACCAACTGCTTGCCCTGCCAAAAGAATTCTCATTTGATACCGCTGAGGTATACATCGACAAGCAAGGCGACAAACTCATTATTTCACCTATAAAAACAACATGGGATGCGTTTTTTAATAGCCAATCTGCATTTGATGAAGACTTCTTACATGATAGAGAAGACACCCCGCCACAAGAGCGGGAGTTTTAATCTATGTATTTCTTAGATACTAATATCTGTATTTACGTCTTAAAAAGTCACTCCGATAAACTACGCCATAAATTTAACGCCACGCCTGATTTGGCAATTTCGTCTGTGGTTTATGCTGAATTATGCTTTGGTATTGAAAACGGTGAAAGTCCAAAAAAGGCGCAACGTTGGCAACAACTGAAACAGTTTACCCAAGGTTTACAAATCATCGCATGGGACAAAGAAGCGGCTAAACATTACGGTGCAATCAGAGCCATTTTAAAGCGGCAAGGCACACCCATTGGCAACAATGATTTACTGATTGCCGCTCATGCACTCAGTGTAAACACGATATTGGTAACAAATAACGTACGCGAATTTAACCGAGTGCCTAACCTTATAGTAGAAAATTGGCTAGATGACTAACAAGGATTAACTATGCAAATTACCATCGAATATGAATCCAGTTGGCGTAATTCCTTTTTGGATGGCAGTAATAACGAAGCTTTGCCCAAAAAAGGCCGTAAATTTATTGGCTCAATGACGAGTCTAAAACAAGGTGAAAATTTCATCCAGCGTGAAATTACCCTTAATACTGTGATGGGTATCCTAAATCGTTTAATTGGTGATCAACGTAAACTGTATCAAGCTAGAAATCATCCGGATTATTATTTTGCCGACATCGAGCGTTTAGTGCGTTTTGAAGACAAGCAGGAAGTCAACAACAACGAAATCGTATATATAAGAAATATGACAGGAAGTACTGATCAGAATGCTTTTACTGGCGCGATTAAAAACGATGACGTAATGTTTTCTGCTGATTATTCCACTGAATTTTGGGGCGTTTTAGCATTAGACTTTACTGAACTGTGCGAATTTATTATTGATAAATTCTCCGTCACCAAAACTATTCAAGCTGATCCGTTATCCATTATAGGTAGACTGGAAGTTTTAAATAAAGCAAAAGCCGTTGCCAATGAAGGCAGGGTTAGCGAAGCCAGAGATGTTTTAAATCAACATTTTCCCGAATCTGAATATCTTAATAACAAAAGCAATATAGCCCCTATCATGTTTTATTGTTCAGTGTTGTATTTACAACTAGATCGCTTGGATAAAAAACTAGGTGGCAAATACAATGTGGACTCCGCCAAAACAAAAGCTGGTGGCATTAGTGGCATTTCGAAACGTGGTTTTACTAAAAAAGATTTTATGGATAGATTCACGACAGGAGCCAAGAAAACTATCTGGGGTAATCCCTATATCCGTAAAGAATTTATAAAAGGCGAAGGTGAAACGACATTAAGGCTCACCAAAGCCAGTGGTAAGATCGAAATCAACCTTGATATTGACAAAGACAAAGCACGCGAAATAGAAACTATGATAGAAAACGCAGGAGTATCAAGTTTTTATCTAGGTAAAAAAGGACTGGCTTATGTCGATAGTATTAGGCTATAGGGATGAATTATGAAACATTACATTGAAATTACCTTAATAGATAACACTGATATTAACCTCTTTAGTCTTTGGTCAAAAGTATTTCAACAGATCCATTTAGGCTTAGTTGAAATACAAGATGATCAAGGGCAAGCGCCCATTGGCTTATCTTTTCCTGAATATGTTATTGGCGAAAAATATAGTGTGCTGGGTAGTAAGTTGCGTTTATTTGCGAATGATGAGGCTGGGCTTAAACAATTTGATGCCGTTAAGTGGTTAGCACGTTTGAGTGATTATGTGCATTGCACCAGTATTCGTCCTGTACCCGAAAAACTTATCGGTTATGCGGCATATCAACGCGTACAGCCTAAGATTAATCCTGAGCCATTAGCTAGACGTTACGCAAGAAGACATAATATCGACTATGAAACGGCTTTAACACTTTATAGTAAAAGAAATTATCAAACGATAAATTCGCCGTTTATTCGACTAAAAAGTTTAAGTAGCGATAATAACTTTTGCATATGGGTTAAAAAAGTTCCCGTTGATGCTCAATCAAGTACAACACATTTTAGTACTTATGGTTTAAGTTCAATATCTACTGTACCTGAGTTTTAACCCAATTTTTTACGCTCTTTAAAAAATCAATAAATATCAGTTGGTTACGGAGCAGTGTTTTGGAGATGGGTAAATCACCCTAAATCTCTGTATACTGCTCAATAACTGGCGTTAAAGCTTTTTAAAACCAGTTAACTGCCGCACAGGCAGCTTAGAAAATTGTCAAATGACCTTGACGGGTTGACCGGACGTTAACTGCCGCACAGGCAGCTTAGAAATTTAAACATGACCACATGGACACGGTTATTCAGTTAACTGCCGCACAGGCAGCTTAGAAATAAAAGAATATTGTGGCGTCACAATGTATCAGGTTAACTGCCGCACA
>CAMDOP010000168.1 GCA_945903675.1 Crenothrix polyspora | reverse complement strand
GTTTTAAAAATTGCTGGCGGCAGATAAAAGCAGCAGCAACCTATCGACCTGGTAATATTAAGCCTATTCAATCAGTTTTTTTATTAAATAGTTTAGGTGATCGTCTGGTAGCGCCTATCTGCTCAGAGGCAATAAGCAAAAAATGGGGTTTTGAAATCCAACTTCACCCTTGGGCAGGGCATGATCTCCCTTTAGATGATAGCGACTGGGTTGTTTCGCAACTTAAAATTTGGGTCAATGAAAACAAGAACCAATGAGTCATTATTGGAGTAGGTTACAATAAACCTGTCTCCTTCTTAACACAGAACTAAATTCTAACTTCTTCTGAGGCCATAATTGTCGCATCCTGAATTTTTGAAATCTCATTCACGCGTCTAATCACTTCTAAGTCAAGATACTTGCTTTTATTCTTTAGATAATCATCTGCCGCTTTAATTTTTAGTTGATTATTGACTCGAGCTAACGTGATGCTTGGATGAATGGGTTTGGAAATAAAGTCACTAGTCCCTAAGGCAAGGCCAAACTCTTCATCGATGGATTCATTTTTTGCAGTCAGGAAAATAATGATGATATCTTTCGTTCTCGGGTTGGCCTTAATCAGCCTACATACTTCATAGCCATCGATTCCAGGCTTCATTACATCAAGTAAAATGAGGTCTGGGAGAGCATGTTCTTCTAAAATTTTCAAACCACGCTCACCACTATTAGCTACTCTGGTTTTATAGGTTTTTTTAAATAAATTTCTCAGAAGATCCAAGTTATCAGAGGTATCATCGATAATGAGAATAACAGGAGACTCCATATTTTTAATTATGAAAATAAACATTAAGTTCATCTATTGCTAGTATAAAATAAAATATCATATTGACAATATTTTATTTAACCCTATCCTAGGGTAAAATATACTTTTTTGATTAGTTTCTAAAACTATAATTAGCAACTCAAGTAACGCAATAGATGAAATTAATAAAAGAAACTTCTACTTTATTTAACGTATTGAATGAACATGAAGTCGAAATTGAGGCTATTTTACGCATACAAAAAGCAACACACCACCGGGATAAAGCAACAGGGGCTCACATAATTAGAGTGTCCAAGTATTCAGGGCTCATTGCTAGACATTTAGGCTACTCTGAAAAAGAGTTAGATGATTTGATGTTGGCTAGTACTTGCCACGATATCGGTAAAATTGGAATTCCCGATTATATTCTTTATAAGCCGGGGGCGCTTACTGAAGAAGAGTTTAATATAATCAAGAAACATCCCGAAATTGGGCATGATATACTGAAAGACAGTAAATCCCCTGTTCTTAGGGAGGCTGCCAATATTGCATTGTGCCATCATGAAAAGTATGACGGTACTGGGTATCCTCGTGGAATTAAAGGTGATAACATTCCTTTAAGTGCCAAAATCATTGCTATAGCGGATGTATTTGATAGTCTTTTATCGACACGCTCCTATAAGCCGAGTTGGAATATTAATGAAGTCATTCAGTACATTGAGCTTAATAAAGGCAAACATTTTGATCCTATTTGTGTTGAAGTCTTAATAGCCAATATGCATGAGGCTCTCAAGCTAAGGGATAGCTTTGAGGGGGATCTTAGTTATGGCTTTGACTTTACGAGTAAGTTGAAGCCCCATCAACCTGAAGAACGTTTTCAAGATTTCTTTCAATCAAGTCCTGTTGGTATAGCCATGATTGATCAACTTTCGGGTGAGTTTCTAATGGTCAATAAACAGTTATTAGACTATACCGGATATACGAAAGAGGAGTTTCTCAAGCTTACTTTTTGGGACATTACGCCTAAGGAATATGAGTTCCAAGGAATTCAACAAATGCATGATCTTAATGCCTATGGTTATTTTGGTCCTAATGAAAAGGAATATATACGCAAAGACGGCACTCGATTTCCCATTATGATACAAACGTTCAACGCAAGTCATACTAGTACGAGTGAGGGGCGTAATATTGTTTGGGGTATTATTCAAGATATTTCAAAAACTAAGAAAAAAGAAGATCAGTTGCATGGTTTGTTGGGTAAGCCTGACAATACTCAGGGTAATATCATTAAAGCAAAAATCTTGGCTTTGCATGCAATGGCTTTGCATGATGATTTGACAGGCTTGCCTAATCGTCGTTTATTGGCAGATCGAGTTCGTCAAGAAATAGCAAAATCCTCACGTAACAAGACTAAGTTTGCCCTCATTGCGTTTGACATAGATAAGTTTAAACCGGTCAATGATCGATTTGGCCACATAGTCGGTGATACGCTATTGATGGAGATTTCAAATAGGGCTTCCTTTATTTTACAGCGTTGTAGCGATACTATTTGTCGGGTTGGCGGGGATGAATTTATTATTTTATTGCCTGATATTGATTCCGTTTCAAATGCGACTTTAATAGCAAACAAAATTAGATCAGCATTCGAAGAAGTGTTTCAAATAGATGGTCATAGTATTTATATAACTTGTAGCATGGGTATAGTTCTTTATCCCGATCATGGTGTAGATGAGTTGATATTATTCAGATTGGCAGATGATGCATTGTATAAATCAAAAAATATGGGTCGCAATTGCATTAGTGTTTCAAGCTTGGATTATTAATTAAACGAATTAGAAGTTAGGTTGATTTATGGAAGTTAATGAAACGATAAATGCTGCATTGGAAGACAAAGAAGATAAGTTAGATAGCTTATTGGAATGTTTATTAATTATTTGCCGACTCTCCGGTGTGGTAGTTAGTAGAGATTCTTTAACTTCAGGGTTGCCATTAGGAACTGGACGAATGACGCCGGCGATAGTAAAGAGAGCGGCTGCACGAGCAAATCTAGTTAGTACAATACTAAAAAAGCCTCTGAAGGCAATTCGTAGTGAACATATCCCTTGCATTCTTTTATTGAAAAATGAAGAGGCTTGCGTACTTTTGGATTGGGATGTCGACAAGAAAAATATACGTGTGGTTTTGCCTGAGTTAAGTGATGCTGAAGTCCTGTTTACTGTGGAAGAGTTAGCCTCACAATATACGGGTTATGCAGTTGTAATAAAGCCCCAGTTTTCTTATGATAAAAGAGCACCAAAAGTGGGTAGGGTTCGACTTAAGCACTGGTTCTGGGGTACGTTAGCTGAAAATTCAGGTATTTATCGTGACATTATGTTTGCGGCATTTTTAATTAATTTGTTTGCTCTGGCAATGCCGATCTTTACAATGAATGTATATGATCGAATTTTACCTAATCGCTCAATCGAAACATTATGGGTTTTGGTGATCGGTGTTGTTTTGATTATTTGTGCTGATGTTATTTTGCGTACCATGCGTGGATATTTTTTAGATTGGGCCAGTCATCGGGTTGATATAAAGCTGTCTGGGCGCATTATGGAGCAAGTATTAGGTACACGGTTGGAACATCGTCCCAGTTCAGTTGGATCATTTTCGTCCAACTTAAGATCCTTTGAAACCGTTCGAGACTTTATAACATCTGCCACTATTACAGCATTGATTGATATTCCCTTCGCACTTATCTTTTTAGGCGTTATTGCTTGGATTGCTTGGCCAATGGTTATGCCTGTGATCATTGGTGCAGTCATTATGTTGCTGTATTCATTTAGCGTGCAAACTAAAATGCACGAATTATCGGAAACAATGTTTCGTGTCGGCGCTATTAGAAATGCAACTTTAATTGAGAGCTTGGTTGGATTAGAAACCATTAAGGCCTTGGGTATTGAAGGATATATGCAACGTAAATGGGAGAAAAGTGCCACCTATTTAACTGAAGTCAGTGGCAAATTAAAATTACTATCCAATTCAATTAACAATGGTGTTAATGGGTTGCAACAAATAGTCAATGTGATCTTGGTATTACTTGGTGTTTATCTGGTAATTGAAGGTGATTTGACTATGGGTGGACTGATAGCCTGTACGATGTTGGCGGGCAGAGCTCTGGCTCCCATTGCACAAAGTGCGGGTTTAATGACGCAGTTTCATAATGCATCCACCTCATTGACATCGCTCGAAGGCATAATGAATAAGCCAACAGAGCGACCTGATGATTCTAATTTCTTGTCACGGTCAAATTTTGTTGGAACTATTGAATTTCGTGAGGTTTCTTTCAAATATCCTGGAAGTGAAGTTAACGCTCTTAAGGACGTATCTTTCAAAATTAGTGCTGGTGAACATGTGGGTATTTTGGGGCGGATGGGTTCAGGTAAGAGCACGCTGCAAAAACTGATTTTAGGGTTATATCTCCCCACTTCAGGTGCTATTTTAATTGACGGTATTGATTCGCGGCAAATTGATCCAGCTGAACTTAGACGTAGTATTGCTTATGTTCAGCAAGATACGCATTTGTTTTATGGCTCTATGCGCGAAAATATAACGATGTCTAATCCACATGTTAAGGATGATCAAGTGCTCGAAGCTTCAAGAATGGGGGGGATAGATGAATTCGTCAATATGCATCCCAATGGTTTTGATATGCTAGTAGGTGAGCGGGGTGAAACGCTATCAGGAGGGCAGAGGCAAGGCGTCGGCATTGCTCGCGCGATGATCGGAAATCCTTGTATTATCATACTGGATGAGCCAACTAGTGCTATGGATCATTCAGGTGAGGAAATTGTTAAAAGTCGGTTAAAAGAAGCTACTGCTAACAAAACACTTTTGTTAAATACACATCGATCTTCATTGTTTGATTTAGTCGATAGAATTCTTGTGATTGATAATGGCAAAATAGTTGCTAATGGAGCGAAAGAGCAAGTAATTGAGGCGCTTCGCAGTGGAAATATAGGTAAATCATCATGAGTCAAAGGCTCTTTACTGCACTTAGTAAAGCACATTTTTTCTTTAAGGATCGTGCTTGGATTACCAAGCCAGTCCACCAGTTTCTGGAAAAGTGGGCGCCGACTAAAACCGAAGAAGATCACCCATGGGAAGATGAAGCCGATAATGAAATAAAGGAGCAAGAAACCTTACGGGCAAAAAAAATACTCTACAGTGTGGGTGGTGTTTTAGGTGTGTTATTACTATGGTCTGCCATTACTCGGGTTGATGAGGTCACGCAAGGTGAAGGTAAAGTCATTCCGTCAAAGCAAGTTCAGATAATTCAATCTTTTGATGGTGGTATTATTTCAGAACTATTGGTGCGTGTTGGTCAATTAGTTAAAGTAGGCGACCCTTTGGTACGTATAGATGAAACTAGAGCCATATCTTCTTTACGAGAAAATCAAACACAATATATTTCCTTGGTGGCTAAACAGGCAAGACTACAAGCATTTGCAAGCGATAAACCTTTTGAATTACCAATGCATATACAGCAAGATGATCCAAAGATATATGCTCAAGAGAATAGTTTATATTTATCAAGTAAGAATGCATTGGAGTCACAAATTGGAATGGCCAAGGATGAGCTTATGCAGAGACAAAGTGAGTTGTCTCAAACCCTTGCTAAACTGGGACAGGCAACTAGAGGGTTGAAATTGGTTGATAGGGAAATAGAAATAACTAAACCTTTGCAACAAACCGGCGCAGTGTCTGAAGTAGATTTGCTGCATCTTGAACAAAGTGCCGAAAGTTTACGGGGAGAACAAAATCAGGCTCAGGCTAGTATTGGTCAGGTAAAGTCTGCGATTGCAGAAGCTGAACGTAAAATCAATGAAACCAAGCAGACTGCCCTTAGTAAGATCAACGAAGAGCTATCTGAAACGACAGCAAAATTAAATAGTATCTCCGAAACACGTGTCGCATTAAACGATAAAGTAATTCAATCAACCTTAAAATCTCCTGTTAATGGTGTAATAAGTCGCTTATATGTTAATACGATAGGCGGTGTTATTCAGCCGGGTAAAGATGTTCTGGAGATTATCCCCAGTGATGATGCTCTAGTGTTAGAGACTAAAGTGCAGCTAAAGGATATTGCATTCATCGCTTTAAATCAGCATGCGAACGTAAAACTGACTGCTTATGATTACACGATATATGGGACACTCGAGGCCAATGTTATTGGCGTTGCAGCAGATTCGCAAGTCGATGAAAAAGGCAATGCTTATTACATTGTTAGGGTGCGTACTGTGAAATCTAGTTTAGGCCCTCAACTTCCGATTATACCGGGAATGGCCGCTCAGGTTGATATTATGACAGGTAAAAAAACTGTTTTATCGTATTTATTGAAGCCAGTATTAAAAGCAAAAGCTTATGCGTTTACAGAAAGATAATAGATGGTTAAAAATTTAATCATAACAAGCTCGAATATTTCAAATCCGAATTGGCTCAAAGCTTTTCCAAAGATAGGGTCTTACTCCTCAGTAGCTGATGCTCAATTACCTATCAATAATTCTACTATTATTTGGTTGCATATTGGAAGTGATGGCAGTAAATGGTTGATGGATAGTTTGAGAGATATCTATGCAATTAAGCGTCTTGCTAGGGT
Source organism: Crenothrix polyspora (assembly GCA_945903675.1). Lineage (GTDB taxonomy): Bacteria > Pseudomonadota > Gammaproteobacteria > Methylococcales > Methylomonadaceae > Methylobacter_C. Next base: position 726 of record CAMDOP010000168.1, on the reverse strand, counting down.
TGTAGTATTATCCAATGCGCCTAGTCAAGAAGAAGCTGCTAACGTTTTGAGTGTCGGAGTATTGGGCTATTGTCATGCATATAGTTCATCTAAAGTGTTAGTGCAGGTAAGGTCTGTGGTGGTAAATGGCAGTGTTTGGGTTGGCAGTGAAATGCTTCAATATCTGATTGCTACTAGTAGAAAAATTGTTTCTGAAAGTTCAGAGAATGTTGCCAATCGATTGGCTAAACTGTCGCCACGAGAACAGCAAGTTGCCAAGCAAGTGTCAGAAGGGTTGACTAATAAAGGAATCGCTCGAAATTTAAATATCACAGAACGAACTGTGAAAGCTCATATATCTGCCTGTTTTATAACATTAGGTGTTAAAGATAGGCTGCAGCTAGCTCTTATATTGAACGATGGACAGAGATAAAAAAGTCATTAGCTTAAGGTAGCAATCGCTTTATTTAAAGAGAGCAGAAGTCACTTTCATGATTAATGATAGTCAGTCATAAAAAATCCTCGATAAACTTTGTGGTTAGTACTAAGCGTAAATGACCAAGGTGTCATTGAAGCAAGTACTACATCATCTATAGGACATCTCTAAAAATTGTACCAATATTCCCTAATCTATAAACAAGAAACAATGATGAGTAAAATGAGATAATAACGGCAAGCCTACTGTTAGAGAAATGCCCTATGAAACACCGCCAACCCGGATTATTCGATGTAGAAGAAAGAACAGCC
>CAMDOP010000167.1 GCA_945903675.1 Crenothrix polyspora | reverse complement strand
AGCGTACTCATATCCTTGTTAATCGCTATTACCGCTTCAATAACGTTTTCTTATTTTAAGTTTTATGAAGTTTCACAGAGTGAAACCATACAAATTGATCGGATTAATGGGATACGCAAAGAGGTTAATGATTATCTAACCGCTATTTTAATCAGTAAAAGTGATATTTTAAAACTCCAAAACAACGAACTCGATAACGCCAGCAATGACCTATCCAAAGCTTATTTCGGTACTCATGACCAAACACCTCCAGAGTATAAAAACAAAGTAGGCGAAGGCCCTTTCTGGCGGCATTATAATCAACGCTATCAAGCTAAAAAAGCACATATAGATGAATTAGATCAAGAATTTCATCAGCTTGATGAACATGTGCGCAACCTTCAGGCCAGCCTAAACCACTTATCTAGTGAAACTGAAAATAACTATCAAAAAGCCGTAACTGACTTGCAAGAAGTACAAATTAATTTTAATCAATTGGCTGCCAATGCGGGTGTTGCAGCGCCTCAGGCACCGATATTAATGACTTATAATCAATTTATTCAAGGCGTAACACCTAGCTTTGCTATGTGGAGCAATTTCTCACTTTTTGCTTTTGCTTGTGCGGCTATGGTTGATTTTTTTACCTTTTTACTGTCTTATCGTCTCGAAAGTACTGCCCCAGGACCACTATCTGAACAAGAACAAGAGTTGATTTTTGAATGTCTCAGACAGTTTTCTGAATTTAGAATCAATGAAAATGACGAACTGGAAATGGTCATTGAGAAATCCAACATTGAACGCGCTAGACGATACTCTGATTGGTCGCGCATGTTTGCTGTCGGCTTTTTATTAAGCCGTGGATTTTTACGTAAAATCGATAATCGCTCAGTAGAGTTTGCCCCCAATCTTTATCCATTGATTGCCGAACGCATGAGTACTCAACTACGAGCGATCAAGGCCAAAGCCGAAAGCTCTGACTTACAGCCGGCGCATTATGACCACTAACTTATCGCCATTGGACGCCTGGCTATCAGGTGAGCATAACGAGTCTTTAAACAATCTTGAGTTTTGGGATCCTGGATTTGATGCTGAGCGTAGAGTTGTGGTCAGTCATCTTGGGCCTTTTTATAGATTATTTGAGCGGCCTGAAAATTTTATACCGCGTTTTTACCATCGAATTTATTCATTACCCATAACTGACTGGCAACTGAGTATAAAAACGCGGCTTTATGACGGCTTTTGTACCATCACTACTGATCTTAATATCTATTTCCAAGCAACACTACAATACGCAGAAAAAAGCCAAGACACCTTATCAGAGATAAATCGGCAGATTAAAACGCGCTATGAATGTTTAATTAAAGATACCGTTACTGCGGAACTAAGCCAACTTAAAGATGGCTTATGGGTACAAACGGGCTTGACCGAAATGGAACGAAATATTGAAAACGTACTGAATGAAACATTGATTTCAAAGCATATTCAATGCCGCGTTATGTGTACACTAACGCCGACCTTCTTAGCACTTACTGATGATGAGCAACTTAATGGACGCTTTACCCAAGAAGCCATTTATCTCAACGTTATGCAAAAAAACTTTGAATTTCGTGAAAAACAAAGTTTAGAATTATTTAGGCAAGAAGAAGAGCTAGAGGCCTTACGCCTAGAACATCAACAAAAACAGCTTGAATCTATCTATCAAGATGATGAAATTCAGCGTCAAAAACAAGCCATGGAAGCAGCGGTTAGCAATCGTCGTCTTGAAGAGCAAGCGGCTCAACGGATAGAGCAACAACTGATAGAAACACGTCTACATCAACAAAATATCGTTCATGATACCCAGTTACGAGAAATTGAATTAGCGGCTGAAATTCAATTTCAAGAAGATAAACTTAATCGCTTACATGTTGAAAAAACAAAACATGAACATCAGCTACGAGAAATCGAGCTAGCCGCAGAGATACAATTCCAAAAAGACCAACAAAAACAATTGCAACAACTTGAGCTAGAAAAACAACTACTGCAATTTGATCATGATCGCGTATTAAAAGACCGTAAAAAACAACAAGAGGCCAAAGAATATGTTCAGCAACACCAAAATTGGTTAGCTGAAAAAGACCAAGAACAAAAACTAAAACAGTTGGAACTGGATGCTGAACTTAAGACAATAGAATCACAACAATTAAAGCGACAAAAACTAAAAGAGAAATTAGAAGCGGATAAGATTTTGCATCAAAACCGTGTACAGCTGATGCAATTAGAAGCAGAAGCTAAGGAACGAGAGTTACATGCCGAGGCTATCAAAAGTAAAGATGAATATTTACGCAAAGAAATTGAATTTTTGGTATTGGATAGGCAACGTTCAGAGCTTAGTAAATCAATCAGAATCGCCAACTTAGATGTCGACAAGTAGCCCTGTAAAGCCACGCCATAAAAAAATATAGCTAAGAAAATCAGTGACTACCAACTTAAGGAGCTACAGATGCTAGACTTAACTCTTCGCCTTTAACCCTTCGCCCTTTGTCTGTGCTTAGGAGAGTCCTGTCTAAAGTGAGCATTTAAGCTAAGCTGTACCGTTTTAAGTTGGTAGCCATAAAATACAGTTATAAGAAACTTTACCAAATATAAATTAACCATGAGAATTTTAGGGATAGACCCCGGATCGCGACTGACCGGATATGGAATTATAGACGACTCACCGCAAGGCTATAAATATATAGCCAGTGGTAGTATTCGAATTAAAGCAGATTATTTTCCCGATCGACTTAAACAAATCTTTGATGGCTTATTGGAAATTGTGGAGAACTATCAGCCAGAACAAATGGCGATAGAGCAAGTTTTTATGCACAAGAATGCTGATTCTGCCTTAAAACTTGGTCAAGCACGCGGCGCGGCGATTTGCGCCGTGCAAACTAAGACAATACCGGTGTTTGAATATGCGGCACGGCAGGTCAAACAAGCGGTTGTAGGCAAAGGGGCCGCAGATAAACTTCAAGTTCAACATATGGTAAAAATATTGTTAAGTGTACAGGGTGAATTATCGCTAGATGCTAGTGATGCCTTAGGTATCGCTATTTGTCATGCCCATTATCAGCAAACCGCGATTATGTTAAGTAAACAAGGTGTATTTAGATGATCGGATTTTTGCGTGGTAAATTAGTCTATAAAGCACCGCCGTTTTTAATGCTTGATGTTCAGGGCGTTGGTTATGAGGTTGAAGCACCCATGACCACGTTTTATGACCTACCTGCACTCAATGAAGAGATTAAATTACATACACATTTAGTCGTTAGAGAAGATGCGCATATCTTATTTGGCTTTTCAACCCAAGCAGATCGAGCCTTATTTCGAACACTCATTAAGGTTAGCGGTGTCGGCCCTAAGCTGGCCTTAACGATTTTATCGGGTCAAAGTGCTGAAGAATTTCATCGCTGCATACATGATAATGATACGGTAGCCTTAGTGCGCTTGCCGGGTGTAGGCAAAAAAACCGCAGAACGCTTAGTGATCGAAATGCGTGATAGATTACCTGATTTAGATGCATCGACCCCAGCAAATATCAACAGCGATTCGACTATGCCCGCCATTGGCAATCCCAAACAAGAAGCAGTTAGCGCCTTGTGCTCCTTGGGCTACAAACCTTTAGACGCCAGTAAAATGGTGCAAAACATTAGCGCTGAAGACAAGTCGTGTGAAGATATTATCAGACTGGCCTTACAAGGGGCTCTTAAATGATCGAAAGCGATAGATTGATAACCGCTCGCAGCCATAGCGATGAAGAACGACAAGACCGTGCCATTCGTCCCAAACGCTTAGCTGAATATGTTGGGCAAAAAGAATTATGTGCACAAATGGAGATTTTTATTCAAGCCGCGACCGCACGTAAAGAAGCCTTAGATCATGTATTAATTTTTGGCCCCCCTGGCTTAGGTAAAACCACACTCGCTAATATCATTGCAGCCGAAATGTGTGTTAATATTCGCCAGACATCTGGGCCGGTACTTGATAAGGCAGGAGATCTTGCCGCATTACTGACCAATCTTGAAGCACATGATGTGTTATTCATTGATGAAATACATCGATTAAATCCAGCAGTTGAAGAAATTCTTTATCCTGCCATGGAAGATTATCAGCTAGACCTTATGATAGGTGAAGGGCCCGCAGCTCGTTCTATTAAGCTTGATCTTCCGCCTTTTACCCTAGTCGGTGCAACAACACGAGCCGGCTTGCTGACCTCGCCGTTGCGGGATCGATTTGGTATAGTGCAACGACTGGAATTTTACAGCGTTGATGAGCTGGCAAGTATCGTTATTCGTTCCGCCAAAGTATTAGGCATTACCCTAGAACAAAAGGGAGCTTTTGAAATTGCTCGCCGCTCTCGTGGCACGCCACGAATTGCCAACCGATTACTAAGACGCGTACGTGATTATGCTGAAGTTAAAGGCAATGGTGTCATTTCTGAAGCCTGCTCTATTTTGGCTTTAGACATGCTAAGAGTCGATAATAACGGTTTTGATGCCTTAGACCGCAAGCTACTAATGACCATGATAGAAAATTTTGATGGCGGCCCTGTAGGCTTAGACACCTTAGCAGCGGCTATCAGTGAAGAAAGAGGTACCATTGAAGATGTTCTAGAACCTTATTTGTTGCAACAAGGCTTTATTATGCGGACACCCCGTGGACGCGTAGTTACTAAAAATGCCTATTTGCATTTTGGCTTGCCTCTACCAAAACAAATAGTATCGTCCGAAGAGTTATTTGATTGACCCAAGCGGCGCCTTAACCATAGCGACATGAAGATTAAAAAATTTATTTGGCCTGTTCGTATTTATTATGAAGATACCGATGCAGGTGGCGTGGTGTTTTATGCCAATTACCTTAAGTTTTTTGAACGAGCGCGTACCGAAATGCTACGCGCAATGGGTTATGAGCAAGATGCACTGATGATCAATCCCGGCATTGTTTTTGCTGTACGATCTGTACAGATAGAGTATCTAAAATCGGCACGATTTAATGAACTAATCGAAGTGAGCGCCGAGGTTATATACGCCAAAAGAGCCAGCCTTACTTTTGAACAATTAATTACACGAGGTGATGATGTTTTATGCACCAGCATAACTCGCATCGCCTGTTTGGATGCTAACACTATGCGTCCTAAAGAAATCCCTAAAATCCTACAAGAGCTGTTAAAGAATGAACACTGATTTATCTATATTCCATTTAATTACTGAAGCTAGTTTTGTTGTGCAATTTGTCATGCTAATACTGATGATTGCATCCGTAGCATCCTGGACCTTTATTCTTTCAAAACGCAAGGAACTAAACCGAGCTATTGAAATTACTGATGAATTTGAAGAACAATTTTGGTCAGGTGTTGCCTTAGCAGATCTTTATAGAAAACTTGCCGCAAAAGACTTTGAACCAGAAGGCATAGAGAAAATATTTCTAGCCGGCTATAAAGAGTTTTCTCGCATGCACCAATCTGGCAGTGTTGAGCCGGGCGTTCAAGTTGAAAGCGCACAGCGAGTTATGCGTATCGAATTGGCTCGTGAATTAGAGCGCTTAGATGAGCATTTAGCCTTTCTTGCCACTGTAGGCTCAACGAGTCCTTATGTCGGCCTTTTTGGCACAGTATGGGGAATTATGAATTCATTTATGTCGCTAGGTAATGTTAAGCAAGCAACCCTAGCTCAAGTAGCGCCAGGCATTGCTGAAGCATTAATTGCAACGGCTATTGGTTTATTTGCAGCAATCCCAGCTGTTGTGGCTTATAACCGTTTTTCTACACGGTTAGATAGATTAACCGGTCGCTATGAATTATTTGTTGAAGAATTCGTGGTGTTACTGCAAAGACAGGTTCATAGCAAATGAGTAGAAAACACGGACGCAGAAAGCCTATGGCGGAAATCAATGTCGTTCCCTACATTGATGTTACCTTGGTATTGCTCATTATTTTCATGATCACCACGCCTATATTACAAACGGGAGTCGACGTTGATCTTCCTCAAGCTGAATCTAAAACCGTAGAAGCAGAAGGCAGTGAGGATAACCCTCCTATTGTTATTTCAATTAAAGAACAAGGTCTCTATTACATCAAAATTGGTGCTGGCGATGATGAGCCTATCTTAGTTGACGCGATAAATGCTAGCGTTGTAGCGGTGATAGCGGATAAACCAAAAACACAAATTCTAATCAATGCTGATAGAGGTGTTGATTATGGTACCGTTGTAACCATTATGGCCGAACTAAAAAATGCCGGTGTTCCTACGGTAGGGTTAATGACTAAACCCAAAGAAAAATAAGTTAAATGGATATAAAAAACAAACTTACACGGCCTTTTGCACTTGCATTAGCAATACACTTAACGCTATTAGGGTTATTTGCATTAAGCGCCCTCTACAAGCCTGCGCCTATAGAGCCTCCACCTGTTGCAGAAATCATTCATGCAACTATGGTTGACTTAGCTACTTTGCCTACTAAGGTCGAAAAGGAAAATACTGAGGACGCTACCCCAGAAAATACCGAAGCAGTCGCTAAGACTGAAGCGGCGACTGCTAAACAAGAAAAAGCAGAGGCCGCTCAAGCTAAAGCCGAAGCTGCTAAACAAGAAAAAGCAGAGGCTGCAGCTCAAGCTAAAGCCGAAGCTGCTAAACAAGAAAAGGCAGAAGCTGCAATTCAAGCTAAAGCCGAAGCTGCTAAACAAGAAAAGGCAGAAGCTGCAACTCAAGCTAAAGCCGAAGCTGCTAAACAAGAAAAGGCAGAGGCTGCAATTCAAGCCAAAGCCGAAGCTGCTAAACAAGAAAAGGCAGAGGCTGCAACTCAAGCTAAAGCCGAAGCTGCTAAACAAGAAAAGGCAGAAGCTGCAATTCAAGCTAAAGCCGAAGCTGCTAAACAAGAAAAGGCAGAAGCTGCAATTCAAGCTAAAGCCGAAGCTGCTAAAATAGCTAAGGCAGAGGCTGCTAAAGCTAAGGCCGAAGCGGATGCCCTAGCGAAAACCGAAGCCACCAAACTGGCCAAGGCAGAAGCGGCAACTCAAGCTAAAGCAGAGGCGGCTAAAGCCAAAACCGAAGCAGATGCCCTAGCGAAAGCCGAAGCCGTCAAACTGGCCAAAGCAGAAGCAGCAGCTCAAGCTAAAGCCGAGGCGGCTAAAGCTAAGGCGGAAGCAGATGCCCTAGCGAAAGCCGAAGCCGCCAAAGT
>CAMDOP010000166.1 GCA_945903675.1 Crenothrix polyspora | reverse complement strand
TGGAATAAAGTAGTTACGGACTTTTATTCTCGTTTGCCGCGCTGAGCACCGCAGGTTTTGTTGGGATAAGCCCGAAGGGGCGCGGCATGGATGCCGCGCGTCGTTAGGAGGGCAGGAAGCCCTCTCTACCGACCCCCGACAAAACCGAGTAGCGCAGGAAGCAGCGGCAATCGAGCCGCCTTTTCTTTGGATACTTTCTTTTGGCGGAGCAAAAGAAAGTATCTCGCCTTCGGGTGCGAATACCCGATTAAAACAACCGTCGCGATAGCGATCTCATTATTTGTTTTTTATAAATCGCTGAATGGCTGCTTAACATCATTTAAGTATTGAAGTAATGAAGTGCATTTAATAGGGCGTATGCAATACGCCCCTACCATTTATCACCACAACACCTAATTTACTGCGAAAAACTCATTATTTAATGCCTAGCATTTGTAGATGTTCGACCACAGGCCCCAAGGCTAGAGCAGGGACAAATGTCAACTCACCCACCAAAAGCACGATGCCTATCAATAACGCTATAAACAGCGGCGTATGTGTTGGCAACGTACCAGGTCCTACCGGTACGATCTTCTTTGCAGCAAGGGAGCCTGCGATAGCCAGTACCGGCACTGCCAGCCAATAGCGAGAAAACAGCATTATTAATCCTAACAGGCCGTTATAGAACGGGGTATTAGCTGAGAGTCCACCAAAGGCACTGCCGTTATTGTTGCCTGCCGATGAGAACGCATACAGCACTTCACTGAAACCGTGCGCTCCTGGATTGAAAATAGATGCCTTGCCTGCAGCCATCATGACAGCAAGCGCGGTTCCACCTAAAACCATCAGTGGCGGAATCAAAATAACGATGGCGGCCATTTTCATTTCGTAGGCCTCAATCTTTTTACCTAAATATTCGGGGGTGCGACCTATCATTAAACCGGACACAAATACCGCGACGATTGCAAACATAATCATGCCGTATAGCCCTGAGCCGACACCGCCAAAGACAACTTCGCCCAGTTGCATCAGCCACATACTCACCATGCCGCCGAGAGGCGTAAAAGAATCATGCATGGCATTAACCGAACCATTGGAAGCCGCTGTGGTAGCGACGGCCCAGAGCGCGGAGTTGGTAATGCCAAACCGAGTTTCCTTACCTTCCATGTTGCCACCAGACTGGCTGACGTTTGCGGACTGATCAACACTTAATGTAGCTAATGCAGGATTGCCGCTTTGTTCTGCCGATACCGTAACAAAAATCAGCGTGACAAAAATCAGTGTCATTGCCGCCAGTATCGCCCAGCCTTGCCGAGTGTCGCCCACCATCATACCGAAGGTGTAGCAAAGTGCCGCAGGGATAAGTAAGATCGCCAGCATTTCTAAAAAGTTACTTAAAGGTGTGGGGTTTTCTAAGGGATGGGCTGAATTGACATTAAAAAAACCGCCACCGTTGGTGCCGAGTTGTTTAATTGCCACCTGAGATGCGGCAGGGCCTACCGCCACGACTTGCTCTTTTGTTACGGCCGACGCCATAACTGGCTTGCCTGAAACATCTTGCAACACTGCACTAGGTTGTTCATAACTAAGCGCTTCAAGCAGTGGAACGGTTTGATAAGAACTGAAAGTCTGCACTACGCCTTGACCCACTAGCGCCAATGCAAGAATTAAAGACAGAGGCATCAGGATATATAAGGTACTACGAGTGAGGTCGACCCAGAAATTACCGATCATATCGGCTTTACGTCTAACAAAGCCACGGCTCAAGGTGACCAACGCCGCCATGCCGGTTGCAGCAGAAAGAAAATTCTGTACGGTCAAGCCTAACATCTGGGTTAGATAGCTCATAGTGGTCTCGCCGCTGTAGCCCTGCCAATTAGTATTGGTAGCAAAACTAACGGCGGTGTTGAAGGCCGAATCTGGGCTGACGTTGGGCAGGTTTTGCGGATTAAAAGGCAGGCTAGCTTGTAAACTCTGTAATGCATATACAGAAAGAATTCCTAAAACGTTAAAAACCAACATAGCGATAGCGTAATCTGTCCACGGCATTTCTTGTTTCGGGTTTACGCCGCTTAAGCGATAAAGCATAGTTTCAACAGGCGCCAATAAGCGGTTTAAGCCCACCGACTCATCCTCATAAACTTTAGCCATATACCAGCCTAGCGGTTTAACCAAAAGCAGTAAGATGGAAATATAACAAATGATTTGAAAATAACTGTTAGTCGTCATCAAAATTTCTCCGGATAAAATAACGCAGCAATCAGATAAATGAAAATCGCCAATGCAAGTCCGCTACTCAAGAGATTAACCCAACTCATGACTGCCCCCTTAGTTTTTCAAAAACATAAACGAGAGCGACAGTGATGGCAAAAAATCCTAATATTAATAGTAGATAGTAAGCGGTCATAACAGGCTCTGTAAAATAACGAAAGATGGGTGTGATTGATTTAAAGCTAATAAAAATAACAGACTAAGTCTACTCGTTAATTGCGTAAAAAAACCATAAAATTTAAGGTGAATAACAGGCATTGCCGCAGGCAACACAAAAGCATTGAAAATTAACTTAAAGCTGTTAAAGTCAGGCTGCGATGTAGAATGATCTACAGATAATGAGTTGGTTTTTTACTATTTAATGAATGAGAGTTAGTTATGTCTGATTATAAAAAATACGTGTGTGATGTATGTGGTCATATTTATGATGAAGCTGAAGGTGATGTAGATAGCGGTATTGCCCCTGGCACCTTATGGGCAGATATCCCTGAAGATTGGACGTGCCCTGAATGTGGCGTAGACAAAGATGATTTTAGTTTATTAGATTAAATCGTTATTTGTGAAAATCCTTTTAATAACTGATGTTACGCAGTCACAACGATTTATAAAAAACACATAATGAGGTCGCTGTCGCAACGATGTGTTAATCGGGTATTCGCACCCGAAGGCGAGATACTTTCTTTTGCGCAGCCTTTAGAAAGTATCCAAAGAAAAGGCGGCTCGATTGCCGCTTCGTCTTGCGCTCCTCGGTTTTGCCGCGAGGCGGTAGAGAGGGCTTCCTGCCCTCCTACCGCCTCGCGGCATCCATGCCGCGCCCCTTCGGGCTAATCCCAACAAAACCTGCGGTGCTAGTCGCGGCAAACGAGAGTAAAGCAACGTTACTCCGTAACATCAGTTAATAATGTGGATGTACACTATCGCGTAGGTTGGTTTGATGCTGTTTCAACCTACGCTTTATGTTGCTTACCATTGCAGGGCTCTTAAGCGAGAAAACTTTTTCCTTTGATGTTCTTGCATGCGTATCATAACGTCCACGAGAGCAACTATTGCATCCAGTATATAGGGCCCTTTATTTAGCATAACGCATTCAGCCCTGACTGCCATTGCGGCATCGGTAAACTCAGCCCTAGAGCGACTACCCTGTTTGGCGACAGATTCAAGTACTTGTGTAGCCCAAATAACAGGGACATGAGCCGCTTCACATAACCACAGCAGTTCTTCCTGAATTTCAGCGAGCCTAGCACTACCTAATTCTACGGCTAAATCACCTCTGGCAATCATGATGCCTAGCTTATGGCGATCGATAGTTCCTAAGATAATATCGGGAAGATTTTTAACGGCACGATTGGTTTCGATTTTGGCGATAATAGGTAGTTCTGACTTATTGCGTTTTGCAAGTTCCATCATCAATTGTTCAATATCTGCCAGGGTTTCTATAAATGAAAAGCCAACCAAATCAGCATGGTTACAAATAAAGTCTAGGTCTTCTAAATCTTTCTCGGTGAGTGGCGGTAAATTCAATTTAGCTTCTGGAAAATTAATGCCTTTGTCACTTTTTATACGTACACCGCCCGTTTTTGCTTCTGTTATGCGTAACAAGGCACCCTGATCAGTGATAGCTTCGACGATAGCTCCTATCTTGCCGTCATCGATCCACACGGGTTGTCCTATGTCGAGTTTATCTATGGCCGAAGATAGCGTACAACCAATTTGAGCTGGGTGTATCAAAATACCGTCCATATATTCGGCAGGTTTACCTTCTATATCACCGGCCGTTAATAACAGCGTATTATTTTTATGTATCTCAATATCCAAGGGCTCGCCAGTAAACGCTCCTAAAGTAAACTTTTCAACTGTTTTTTGTTTAGTCTTTTTTTGATGCGGAGTCAGTATTAAGGTGCAACCAGAAACAAGATAAGCTGACTTGTCACAACTGACTAACCAATCTGTGTCAGAAAGCGCTTGATCAACGTTTAAACTTCGTTGTTTGTGTTGCTGGTCAATAAACGCTAAAGAAGCACCAAGTTTAAGTTTTTTATGTAATGATTTTGGGATAGATACTCTAAATAGTGAATTATCTACCGGGCAGGACTCAGAGTCGGTCGTTAAAATCAGATAAGCAGGCTTTACAATCTTACCCGTGCGATCTTTTTGTACATGTAGGTGATGTATGCTTGGTCCCAGAGCTATATTACTAGTACGTATTTTCTGTCCGGCAAGATCCATAAGAATACGGCAAGAACGATTGAGTTCTGTTTCAGCGCTACGTATATTGTTTATCATTTCTTGCCAGCTAATTGGATCATCATGCGCACAATTGATACGCGCACAGCTCATGCCCTTTTCAATCATTGATTTTACTAGTGCATAATCCCAAGAGGCTTCGCTAGGTAGGGTCACCATAATATGAGCCCTGCCGTGTTTACGAAAGGGGCCAAATAATTCTATAGTATGCTGATCCAGTAGCTGTTGGCCTTGTGCATAGCAAAATATACGGCCATTCTCGTTCGATACATACTTTGGATCTGTTGCCCGCTTTAATATGTCGATTAACGAGTCCAGCGTCGATAATACTGAGCCTTCAGCTCTGCCCAATGACGTTAAGCTGGCATGAGACAAGCGATCTTGTAAATGGCGTAAATCATATTGCCGCATGGAAAGATAGTGCGCAAGATTGTAGGCGCTGTCGGAAAAGTCACTTAAGTGATTGTGGTACGGGTATTTTAGTAAGCGCTGATTTGCTTTAAGTTTAATTTCTTGACGTAACTCGGTGACCTCGGCAAGAATTTGTTTCAGGGTGTCATCGCAAGATTCTGGAATATGTTTTTGAGTGTCCAAATGCATGGCTTATTGCCCTTTAAAATACAATGTTTTTGTAGGGTGACCTTACCTAATAAATGTGACAAATTGATGACGGGTGGTCAGCTCATAAAGGCAGTTCATAATTGACAGGTATTATTATATGTCTTATAGCGTTAGGACTTAGTTTCGGAGTTAATATCAGTTTCTTGTTCAGAGGCAGCAGGTATTAACTGATCTTCATTTAATAATTGAAAAATACTTTTACAGCCTTCGCAGCAAAACGACTTATGGCCTTCTTTTGTTGTTAATGTAAAACCAGAGACTTCCACGGTTAAACCACAAAGATCACATACTTTATTGGTATCAGTCATTATTATTAGCTGTCGTCTTAAATTTAATACGTCATGCTAGCAAAATATGAATTTCATCACAATAGTCGTAGTGTGGGTTTTACATATAAGGCAGAATAAAACATGTTGAGTGGGCTGGAAGTAAAACAACTATAGCTGTTTTAGATAGCAATAGCCGTCCTGTCTTTGGTCTGTTTTTAGTTAATTAAATGACAGTATAGGTCTGCGCGGCAATGATAAAGAGAATATCCTGCTTAGGCTTTAAGGACGGTATAATTACTTATTATTTGCAAGGTGTGATATTTCCGCTTTTTTAAAACAACTATTAAATGCAATGAAAGAACAACAGTCGTCAATTATTGTTAAGGATAGTAACTTGAGTGCCGAACAGCTTAATCAGCAATGTCAATGTGTAGCGCAGTCTCATCAGGCATTACGTGAACTGCTAAGTCAGCAGGGTGATGAGGGAAGTATCTATGACATGATCGTCAATGAGCGCTCCAATATGATAGCTAAAGCCAGAGTGTTTATTAGCGAACACTGTTTGCAAAAGCAGCGTGACATCATTATGGCAATAGAAACGGTGATTGCCATGCCAGCCTTTCAACAGCATGTTTTAACCTATGCTCCAGAGGCTGCCCATTTTCAACCATTAGCGCGAGGTGTGTTTTTTGGCTACGATTTTCATTTAGAGGGTGAAGAACCCAAACTGATAGAAATTAATAGTAATGCCGGAGGGGCTTTAATTAATGCTCTGTTAGTGCGTAGTCAGCAACAATGTTGTGAGCGTTTTAATTTTGCGTTATTGGCCATTGAAAATGGGGGTGAGGCTCTCGAGCAGACTTTTGTCACTATGTTCCTTGATGAATGGCAAACCGAACGTGGTATGCAAGTATTAAAAACGATTGCCATTGTTGATATCGATCCAGCAAATCAATTTATGCTACCTGAATTTCTGTTGTTTAAAAAACTATTTGAGCAACACGGTATACACACGGTTATTTGCGACCCTTCCGAGCTCACTTATCATGACGATGCACTGTGGCATGATAAGTTGCGTATTGATTTAGTCTACAATCGTTTAACTGACTTTGCTTTAGAGGCATCCTCTCAGCAAGCTTTATTAGCGGCTTATTTAGCGAGTGCGGTTGTGCTTACTCCTCATCCTAGAGCTCATGCTTTATATGCGGATAAGCGCAATCTGGTGGTGTTAAGTGATGAAGTCCAATTAATAGCGTTGGGTGTAGAAGAAAAAACTAGAGCAATATTGCTAGCCGGTATTGCACATACCACACAGGTTAGGGTTGGTGATGCCGATACGTTATGGGCGAGTCGCAAGCAGTTGTTTTTTAAGCCCGCTAAAGGATATGGCAGTAAAGCCGCATATCGTGGTGATAAATTAACCAAACGTGTATTTAACGACATTATAAACAGCGATTATGTCGCTCAAACCCTAGTGCAGCCTAGTCAGCGCAGAGTGGAGATTGATCATGAGTACGTGGAATTTAAATTAGATTTACGACATTATGTTTATAAAGCACATACGCAATTAGTTAGCGCTAGACTTTATCAAGGACAAACCACCAATTTTCGTACCCTTGGTGGAGGCTTTGCGGTGGTAAGAGTGGTTGCAGATTAATGCTTTGATAAGTTAAAAACAGGCTGCCTAAGGATGCAGCCTGTTTGATTATGCAGTTAGTGCTTATTTTTTAGGGATGCTGTTAAGATGAACGATTGCTGCATCAACTAATTTTGTTGCTGCGGGTGCATGGCTTAAATTACCTTCATGAACTGCTTTTT
>CAMDOP010000165.1 GCA_945903675.1 Crenothrix polyspora | reverse complement strand
GCCTTGGTCTTGGGTATTAAAGATTACGTGCGCAAAAATGGCTTTCAAGGCGCTTTATTAGGCTTGTCTGGTGGCATTGATTCAGCCTTGGTGTTGGCCTTGGCTGTGGATGCGCTGGGTGCCGACAAAGTGGAGGTGGTGCTCATGCCGTCGCGATATACTCAAGATATGAGTAACGAAGATGCGCTCTTACAGGCGAAAGCTTTAGGTGTAAATCATCATATTATTCCAATAGAACCTGCCGTGAATGCTTTTACCGGTATGTTAGCCGACGTGTTTAGTGGTGCAGCTAAAGATACCACTGAAGAAAATATACAAGCGCGTTGCCGAGGCGTCGTTTTAATGGCGCTGTCTAACAAGCAAGGTAAATTATTGCTGACGACCGGTAATAAAAGTGAAATGAGTGTTGGCTATGCCACACTCTATGGCGACATGGCGGGTGGTTTTGCGCCGATTAAAGACGTACCTAAGTTGCTGGTTTATCAGTTAGCTAAGTATCGTAATAGCCTGTCTGAAGTGATACCTGAGCGTGTCATTACCCGTCCACCTTCTGCTGAATTAGCACCCGATCAAGTGGATGCTGACTCCTTACCGCCCTACGAGATTTTAGATCCCATCCTAGAGCGTTATATAGAACTGGATCAATCGGCTGAAACTATTATTGCTGCGGGTTTTACTGCTGCGGATGTTCAAAGAGCGATTAGCTTAGTCGATAGAAATGAATATAAGCGCAGGCAATCTCCGCCGGGTATTCGTATTACCGAAAAAGCTTTCGGTCGTGATCGACGCTATCCGATTACTTCAGGGTATAAAGGCGTTTGATAGTTTGGTAGCTATCAACTTAAGGCTGGACAGCTTAGCTTAATAGATGAATGATTAACTGATGTGACGCAGCTCATTTTGCGCTTTAAAAAAACAAATAATGAGATTGCTATCGAAACCATTATTGTGTCGAGTTTTAGCACCCGAAAGTGAGGTACTTTCTTTTGTTCGGCCAAAAAAGGTATCCAAAGAAAAGGCGGTTCGATTACCGTTTACTCCTGTCCTTCTAGCGCCACCCGGCATCCATGCCTAGCCCCTTCAAGCTAATCCTAACAAAACCTCCTGTGCTAGTCGCGGTAAACGAGAGTAACGCGACGTTGCTGGGTAAGATCAGTGATTACTGGCGGATTAATGATTCTAGTAAACTAATTGCTGTTTTCTTTTCTGAGAAGTCTACGTCTGAGTTGACTAGAGGTTCCAGTATCGCAATCGCTTTGGTCGAGTTGTTATTGCTCACATAGGCTTCAGCTAAATGTAGTTGTATATCATTTTGCTTAGGTGCTAAGACGGCCGCTTTTTCAAGTAACTTAAGACTCTCACTCGCTTGGTTTTGTTTAAGCAGCATATGACCATAAGTATCTAAAATGGCAGGGGACTCGGGTGCTTTATCGTAAGCTCTTTTTGCTAAGTCTAAGGCTCTAGGATCATTTTTTTGTGCATAAATTATGGCTAAGTTGTTTAAGGCAAGGATATTGTCGCTTTGCTCGATCAGCATGGCATCATAATGAGCTTCAGCTTGAGCGGAATCATTCTGCTGTTGGTAAATAGTCGCTAATTTAAAGTGGATCACTAAGTCTTTCGGGGTCTTTTCTAAAGCATTATTAAGTAACTTGATGGCATCGGCGGGCTTCTTTTGAATCATGAACATGTCGGCTATGGTTAATAGAATCTTATCATTGGGCTGTGCTTTATAGGCGAGTTGATAGTGTTCATTGGCTTTTTCATATTGCTTTTGCGCCAGATACGTATCGCCTGCTAACAGTTTACCCAATACTAATTTTGGAAACTGCAGGTCTATTTTGTTAGCTAATGCCAAGGCTTCTGGATATTGTTGGTGTTTAATTAAATAGGCAGCTTTAAAGACGATGGCTTCGGGTTTATCAGGGGCTATTTTCGTTGTTTCATCTAATAAAGTTAAGGTTTCTTTAGTTTTATCGGGATATTCACTGAGTAATCTGGCGAGTAATAAGCGACTGCCGATATTTTGTTTGTCTAGGCCAATTATTTTTTGCAGACTTTGTTCGGCTAAGGCTTTTTGATTATTAAAAAGTTGCGCTTGGGCGAGCATATCAAGGGCAAGAGTATTGTTAGGGTAGCGTCGTACTAAGTCATCACATAAGCTTAAGATTTTTTCGGGTTGTTTTTGTAAGCCATAAAATTTTCCTAAGCCTTTGATCACCTCTATTTCTACATTAATATCATTGCTCGCTTTATCCTTTGCCGTCAGCAACAGTTTTTCTACCTCTGCGTTGTTTTTTTGCTTATATGCGATATCCGCTAATATAAGGTATGCATTGATGGTTTTATCATTGTTAGCAATGACTTTATTAGCAAGGTTCTGCGCCTTTTCTAATTGACCTTCATCTAAAGCTAATTTTGCTGAGCCTAACAGGGCGAGATTATTTTGGGGTTCTAGTCTAAGGGCTTTGTCATAATTTTGTTGGGCGGCAATGAGGTCTTTTTTTAAAGTTTCAAGCAAGGCTTGTAAATTATAATAATCAGCTTCATCTGGATGCTTTTTTAAAAAATCAGCTATTTTATTGCCAGCTTCTTCAAGTTTGTTTTGTTTCAATAGGTCGAGTATTTCTAAATATTGAGCTCTTTTGCTGCTTAATTCGGATTGCTGCAAAGATTCTAATATTGATTTGGTTTTGCCTTGTTCATCAACATTAGGATTTAATTGCTCAAGCATACTAAAATTATTTTGTGGATGCTCTATGGGGTTGTAAGTAGAGGCTATCGACAGTGAACTAGTGCTTAATAGTCCGATAGCGATAGCAGTCAGTTGTAATTTTGAAGCGTTGTTTATAGGGTTCATGGCTTTGCCTAGTTGAGTGAGAACGATGCTATTATCAAGTCATTATTATGACGGGGTTTATGGGTATAAATACTTACGCTTAGGTGCTTTAAAGTTGAGCTGGATCGTTAAGAGATATTGAACTTATTAAATAATGGCTAGTTGTTTAACGGGTCTTTTATCTAGTTATATAACAGAGTGGCTAAAATATATCATCTTCTACATAGTTTGTGCTATTTTTTTACAAAAAAACGCTGGCTGTCGATAGGGTTATGGCCTAGGAAAATGGACTACCAACTTAAGACGAGGCAGTTTAGCTTAAGCGCTCATTTTTTAGATAGGACTCTTCTAAGCGCAGACAAAGGGCGAAAGGCTAAAGGCTAAAGCCTCTCCCACATTATATAGAAATCACGACTTACAAAATTAAAAAGTTGTTTTTGCGTTATTTTCATAACTGACGTTACATAGTAACGTTGTTTTACTCTCGTTTGCCGCGCCGAGCACCGCAGGTTTTGTTGGGATTAGCCCGAAGGGGCGCGGCATGGATGCCGTGCGGTGGTAGGAGGGCAGGAAGCCCTCTCTACCAACCCCCGACAAAACCGAGGAGCGCAGGAAGCAGCGACAATCGAGCCTTCGGATGCGAATACCCGATTAACACATCTTCGCGATAGCGACCTCATTATTTGTTTTTTATAAATCGTTGTGACTGCGTAACATCAGCTCATAATACTTTCACAGTCTCTTAAGCTTTCGGCCTGAGTCTTTCGTCTGCGCGGAAACTGTCCCGCTTTAAGTTGGTAGCCGGAAAATGTATCATGTACCGCTATGGTTGTTAAAAAAGAGTATCCATTGTTAAAAAATAATTATTTTATTCCGGTGCAATCACCTTTACTTAAAGGGATTAATCTTATAGAAGCCAGTGCCGGAACTGGTAAGACCTATGCCATCGCTATGTTGGTCTTGCGCTTTGTGGTTGAGCACGGTTTTACCATAGATCAGTTATTAGTGGTGACTTTTACCAAAGCGGCAACCGAAGAACTTAAAGATCGTGTTCGAGCAAGACTTATCGAAGCCAAAAGAGCCGTCGATGGCCGCGTAGATCAAAGCAATGCCGATGTGCAAGCTTGGTTAGAGTCGCTGCAGATAGAGCAAGAAGTTGTTAAGCAGCGCTTGGTTGCGGCTTTGTTGGATTTAGATCGTGCTGGTATTTTTACCATTCATGGTTTTTGTCAGAGAGTCTTACGGGAACATGCGTTAGAAAGCGGACAGTTATTTGATGCGGAATTGACCGATGATTTGGCGGCGATTAAACAAGCCTGTGCCGATGATTTCTGGCGTAGGCAAATTTATACCCGCTCATTGACGGAGGTCGCTTTATTAACTGCGACGTATAAAACTCCAAAGCAGTTACTGGACAGTGTTAATTTTATTGCTGATCAGCATAAGGTTTATCCTGAGCTTGATGACCTAGATGCCCTATTAAGTGCTACGCAAGTAACGGCAGATAAGGCTAAAGATCAGTTGGATGCTAGCGCAGTTGCCTTAAGAGCCGGATTTGCGGAACAGACATTTAAAGCCAGTTATAGTGATAGCTTCGAGCAGAATTTTGCCTCCTTAAATGCTTGGTTGACTAAGGGCGGTGTACAACTTCCCAGCAGCGAAGCGCTTACCTTATTGACTGAACAAGGCGTAACAGAGGCTTTAAATGGGCACAAATTCAGAGCCAATAAAGCCCAGAGCAGCGAACAACGTAAAGCCGAGTATTTGGCAACATTAGAACTTGATACTGCTGTATTTGATGCCTGGGCTAAGGCAATGTCTCAAGTGACCTTAGTCTTGCGTAGAATGCTTTTAGAAACTCTACGCGTGGAACTGGATAAGCGTTTACAGCAGCTTAATGTCATGTCTTTTGATAACTTGATTAGTCGCTTAGCAGAAGCTTTAGACGGCGACAAACAAAGTGGCGGTGATTTGATTCTTGAGTTACGCCAGCGCTTTACTGTCGCCTTGATTGATGAGTTTCAAGATACCGATAACAGTCAGTGGTCTATTTTTTCTACCTTGTTTGCCGTTTCTAGCCATTATTTATATCTTATTGGTGATCCTAAGCAAGCCATCTATAAATTTCGGGGCGCCGATATTTATTCTTATTTGTCTGCGCAACAGCAGGCAGAGCATAGATACACGCTGAGTAAAAACTGGCGCTCACATCCACAGTTAGTGACAGCCGTAAATCATTTATTTAAACGAGAGCGTGCCTTTTTGTTGAATGATTTAAGCTTTAATGACGTTCAGGCGGCAAAAACAGCCGCAGATGGCGAGATTCAACTTAATGGTGTAACTCTTGCTCCTATGATGCTTTGGCAGTTAGCTCAAAGTGATTCTAAATCAGGTTTTTGGTCGGCGGGTAAGGCGGCAGAGCAGATTAGTGACGCAGTCATTAATGAAGTGGTGGCTTTATTAGCCGATGACTATCGCTTGCAGCCTGCTGATAGGCCGCTGTTAGCTAAAGATATTGCTATTTTGGTAAGAACCAACGCGCAAGCTAGGGACTATCAAGCGGCTTTGCGTGCGGCGGGTGTGCCTTCGGTATTGAATAATACCGAATCAGTTTTTAAAGCAGAGGAGGCTGCCGATTTATATATCCTATTAATGGCTGTTGCAAATCCCGGCGATAGCGGTTTACTTAAGCAGGCGTTGACCTTAAATTGCTTTGCGCTTGATGGTGCGGCGCTTTATCAAATCATTAACGATGAGCTTGCCTTAGACGCTTGGCTGTCACGCTTTGCCGCCTATTATCAGCTTTGGCAGAAAGCTGGACTCATGGCGATGATGCAGCAGTTACTCGCTCAAGAAGCGATTAGGCCTGCGCTTGCCAAGGGATCGCTGGCTGAAAGACGCTTAACTAATATCCATCAATTGATTGAGTTACTACAGCAAGCGGCTGTCGATGAACACTTAGGCATTAACAAAACCCTAGATTGGTTACGTACCGCCATGACGCAAGCGAGTAGTTCAGAAGCGCAGCAGTTACGCTTGGAAAGTGATGAAGATGCGGTAAAAATTGTCACCATGCATCGCTCTAAGGGTTTGGAGTATTCAGTCGTATTTTGTCCTTGTTTATGGCAGCGTAGTGATCGCTTAAATAGTGAACAACAATTAATCCAATGTCATGTTGATGGGCAGATGATCGTTGATTTGGGCTCAGATGATTTTGAACAGCATCGAGCACTGGCTTTACAAGAAGAACTGGCAGAAGATTGCCGTATGTTTTATGTGGCGGTGACCCGAGCTAAATATCGCTGTTATGTGGTTTGGGCGGATCAGCGTTCTGAAAATCGCACTAATGATTCTGCTATGGCTTGGTTGTTGGCGTTGGCAGAGCAAGATTTCGATGGGCAGCAAGCACTATTACAAAACTTGGTTGCTGAGTATGGTTTAAGCTTTGCTTATCAGTGTTTAGAGACAGCCACTGTGCCGACTAGGGTCTGGCAGCATGATTTGGCCATAGCTATGGCCCTTGCTGCAAGAGTTCGTAAGCGATCCTTATATACCCGCTGGCAAATGAGCAGTTATACGGCGTTATCAGCCTTAAGTCAGCATGATGCGCCTGAGTGGCCCGAAGACAAAGCCAGAGAGCCACAGCTTAGTGCTGAAGAACCCGACACAGATTTAAGTCAGGCAAGCTTATCTTTACCTAGGGGGACAGTAACGGGTAATGTTGTTCATGACTTATTAGAAAACTGTAGCTTTAGCGATTTGGCAGAGCTTAAGGATATTTCCATACAGCAAGACAAAGCCTGTCAACGCTATGGCTTAAGCTTGGAACAACCCGAACAATTAGCCGTGTTGTTACAGGCCGTGGTGACGACAGCCTTATCCGAGCAAGACAGTTCCTTTTGTTTGAAGAACTTGGATACCAATAAATGTTTGAAGGAAATGCCCTTTTATTTAGCTATGCAGACCATGGATGCTAGTCAAATTAATGTGATATTACAAGATACTGCGGTTTACCAAAGCTTAGATAGTAAGCTTATGTGTGGCTATTTAACCGGCTTTATAGATCTTATTTGCGAGTATGAAGGGCGTTATTATTTAATGGATTACAAAACCACCAGCTTGCCAGATTATCATCCGGAACAGTTGGCTCAAGCTATGTGCACGCATAATTATGGTTTGCAATATTGGCTATACACAGTCGTTTTGCATAGGTATTTACAACAGCGTTTGCCCGATTATGACTATGAAAGCCATTTCGGCGGCGTGCGTTATTTATTTGTGCGAGGCATGCGTCCTGAGCACGCCATGAGTGGGGTTTATCAAGATCGACCAGATGTTGTTAAGGTTAACGCTTTGGCCGCTTTGTTTGCGGTAGCGACGGATGTCTGCTGATTTACAACATAAAAAACGTAGCCTTATTAAGCTTATGTAGGTCGGGTTAGCGTAGCGTAACCCGACA
>CAMDOP010000164.1 GCA_945903675.1 Crenothrix polyspora | reverse complement strand
CCAAACGATACCGAATCAATTCGTGCTGCAATGGAGTTGGTTTTAGCTTCAACTGATCAACAAACAGATTTAATTAATAAAGGCTATAAGCGCTGTAATAAATTTATCTATCAATATATCTTGAAATAAATGGGTTTGATCCATTTTTTTAAGATCTTGTTAACGTAATTGACGTAAATCAATTGAGCCTGAGCTCATTGACTTTTCTTTGCTTGCTTTTTTTTACGCTTAATTGAATATGCACAAAATTAGAGTTGTAAAAACGGATTTATTTCGAGATACGATCTTTATGTTTTTTCTTAAGGTTTCATCTGCAATACTGGGCATTGCAAGTAATATTATTTTTGCGCGAATTTTATCAATGGAAGAATATGGAGTATTTGTTCAATTAATAGCTTCAGTTACAATCTTAGCTACGATAATAGCAATTGGAAGTCCAAGTCTGCTTACGCGAGAAGTGGCTTCCTATAAAGCGCATGAATCTTGGGAGTTACTCAAGGGTTTAGTTATTTGGTCTTCCAAGAGATTATTATTTTCGGGCTTAGTTTCTGTGGTCCTCTGTTTACTTATTATGGTGCTATATGTGCCAAAATATTTACAATTATCAGGGCTGTTAGTTTTACTATTAATACTGATCAGTGTAATCAATCAAATACGTGCTGCTATTTTGAGGGGCTTACATTCTGTTATTGCTGCAGATCTTCCAGATCAAGTGCTTCAACCTTCAATAATCCTTCTTACCTTGGGCGTATCTTTTTGGATTAGCAGTATAAATAAGGATGTTAGTTTCTGTCTATTGGCATCACTTTTAGGCTCAATATTCTCTTTAATAATAGGCTTATTATTTCTTTATAAAGCATGGCCACCTATAACAAAAGCAACAAAAATCAAAGTCGATATCGATTTATGGAATAAATCTTCAAAGATATTTTTTATGATATCTGTATTATCAATAGTTGACTCTCAAATTGTAACGTTATTAGTAGGATATTTTTCAGATGCCATAAGTGCCGGTATTTTTCAGGCTTGTACGAGATTAGTCGTTTTGGTAGTCTTTGGATTAGTTATAGTTAACACTACTATTCTTCCAAGAATTGCAAGTGCCTGGTCACAGAAAGATATTATTTATATGCAATATTTAGTTACATATGCGGCTAAAAACGGTAGCTATTTTGCAATAATTTCTTGTGCACCTCTTTTAGTTTTTCCTGAATGGTTTTTGGGGCTTTTTGGGTCAGGATATGAAAGTGGAAGTATGGCATTAAGAATTCTTTTAATAGGGCAACTTGTGAATACTATCTCCGGGCCATGTGGGATAATACTAACAATGACGGGGCACCAAATATTTGCATTTAAAGCGTTGGCTTTGTCAGTGTTAGTAAGTATAACCTCGAATACTTTACTAATTCCCCGATTGGGGTTAACTGGCGCAGCTATTTCGGTGGCCACTTCAATGATTATTTGGAATTTGTTAATGGTTTATTGGGTCAAGAAAAAAACAGGCATTTTGAGTACGGCATTCATTAGGTTGAAACAGTGATTAAAGAGATACAAAATAAACCTATAAGAATAATTGCTAATTCATTACCTAAATCAGGTACGCATTTATTGATTAGGGTGCTCCATTTATTGGGGTACAAAGAAGGTCAAGTTTTGATGGGGTCAATAGCTAGAGTTGATAGCACAAGAAATCCTTTTAATAAAATAATGATCCTTTCTAGATGCCGTGCTAATGGGTTGTCAGTCGATATGGATGACCTTTCTTTAAAAGTTGATTCGAAATGGTTAGAAAGAGTATTTGCAAAGCAATTAGATTTTCGATATTACCCCGCTCATCTTCCATATACTTTTGAAATGGAGGAGTTATTAGTGCAACAAAATGTAAAAATATTTACGATTATTCGTGATCCAAGAGATGTGGCTATCTCGTACGCAAATTATATGCTTAAAGATAAAAAACAATATATGCATGATTTCTTTAAAAAACTCCCTGATACAAAAACTAGAATAAAATATGTATTGAGTGGTTATTCTGTTGGTAAATATACTCTTGTCCCTCTTAGAGATAGGATCAGTAGAACTATGGGATGGCATAGTTCAGATTTTGGCTGTTCTTTAAAATTTGAAAATCTAGTAGGAACTCAAGGTGGGGGGCAAGAAATGCTGCAACGCCAAGAACTGGCTAAGATATTAAATTACTTAAATATCCAAATGGATGATTTAGACTTTGAAGGATTGGCTGGTAAAATTTTTCATAAAAAATCTAAAACATTTCATAGTGGACAGGTAAATCAATGGCCAGATATTTTAATGGACGATTTAAAAGATTGCTTTAAGCGAGAATGTGGTGGCGCATTAATTAGTCTTGGCTATGAAAAAGATAATAATTGGTAAGCATAATTTTTAATGAAATCTTCATTTAAAAATAATTTGGCAATGAGTAACCATTTAAAAAGTTTGCTTAAAAAGGTTAAGCGCTCACTTTGGTGTCTGGGTATCCGTTTATTACCATCTAATGTCTATACATTGGCAAGATTTTTAGTTTTTGGTAGGTTTTTTGTCACTAGTTGCTTTGGCGTTGGCTTTCAGTGCCATGGTTATAGGAAAGTCAAACTTGGCAAAAATGTGCTTATTGGAAATTACGTAAGATTTCAGGCGAATCCTATTAATATAGGAGAGCATTCCCAGATAGGCCATAATAATTATCTCTATGGGGAAATACATATAGGACGTTTTTTTATGTCTGGCCCCAATGTTTGCATTATGGCGGGTAATCACGGAATGGAAGTAAATGGCGTTCCAATGGTTTTTCAAAATGCAAAATCAAAAGGGATACGTATTGGTGATGATGTTTGGCTGGGCTGCAACTCCACTATTTTAGATGGTGTAAATATTGCTGATGGATCTATTATTGGTGCTGGTTCTGTTGTCCTCCAAGATACCGAGCCATATGCCATCTACGCAGGAAATCCAGCAAAGAAGATAAGAGATCGGCGTGATTACCGGCAAGGAGAATAAAATGCAAAAAATAAAAATAATGATTAAAAGATTGCTAAATGTCAATTACAACGAGGAGCAACGAGGAGTGTGGCTAGCGCAAACATTGGTTGCTGTTCCTTCGGGTCTTCGCATACTTGATGCTGGAGCAGGTGAGCTACGTAATAAATCATTGTGTTCTCATTTAATCTATTTATCACAAGATGCTTGTCAGTATGAAGGAACGGGAGATGCCAAAGGCTTGCATACTGGCACTTGGGATACCAGCAAGATTGATTTGGTTTGCGATATTGCGAATATTCCTGAGCCGAAAGCCTCATTTGATGTGATTTTATGTAGTGAGGTTTTTGAACATTTACCTGATGCACTTAAAGCGTTGGACGAATTTGCACGCCTGCTGAAACCCGGTGGAAAATTAATTCTTACTGCTCCTTTTTCTTCATTCGTTCATTTTGCCCCATACCATTACGCTACTGGTTTTAGCCGCTATTGGTATGAACATCACTTGCCCATACGAGATTTTGAAATTCAGGAGTTGGTGCCAAACGGTGATTGGTTTTCTTTTATTAAACAGGAGATACTCCGACTGCCTAGTATGGCGCGCCGTTACGGTGACTGGTGTTGGCCTTTAGCATATCTGTCAGCTGGAATTGTCCTCATTTATTTCTCACTACGCGGAAAATCCAAGATGGCTGATGATCTAGCTTGTTTTGGTTGGCACTGCATTGCAATTAAAAAGTAATTATGCGTTTAGCGATAAAAAAGTATATAACCCCTGAAACGAGAAATATGATACGTGCAAGACTGCCTGCAATCATGTTTAGAAAGAAATCTTACTCTCAGTGTGGAGAGGATATTTTGATTGCTTATTTGTTGGAGTTGATACATGGATTCCGGCCTAAAAAATATTTGGATATTGGAGCAAATCATCCTTTCCATCTTTCCAATACAGCGCTTTTTTATGAAGCTGGAGGCCAAGGTGTTTTGGTTGAACCTGATCCAGATTTAGCTAAATTGCTGCGCAAAAAGCGGCCAAGAGATAAAGTTATGCAATACGGCGTGCATTTTACTGGTGAAGAAAGTGCTGATTTTTTTATATTAGACACGCCTACTTTGAATACTTTTTCTTGTTATGAGATGGAGCGTTACATCTCTATGGGGCATAAGTTGATCAATACATTGCCGATTACTTTGAAAAATATTAATACTATTTTGGATATGTCTGGCGATCTTGATTTTATGAATTTGGATATAGAAGGATTGGATAAAGCTATTCTAGAAATGATTGACTGGAAAAAATATCGCCCTACTTGCATTTGTGTTGAAACAATCACTTATGAGACGAGGGAGGAGCCAAATAAGCGCAGTGACATTATAGAGCTAATGAAAGCACAGGACTATATATTGTATGCGGATACTTTTATCAATTCGATTTTCGTTGATGGACAGCAATGGCGCGCTCATTGGAATAAGTTTTAATTAGACTATAGGAACTTAAAGATGGTTATCAGTCATATAATCGGCGGCTTAGGTAACCAAATGTTCCAATATGCGTTAGGACGAACTCTGTCTTTGGATCGTAATGAATCATTACATTTAGACATTTCTGGATTTAATAGATACGGATTACATCAAGGTTTTGAGCTTTCACGAGTTTTTGAGTGTCCAGTGGAGGTTGCTTCTAAAACAGAGATATTTGATATTTTAGGTTGGCAGCAATTACCGCTTATAAGAAGAATTTTAGCGCGTTCATCTATGCAAGTGTTTCGTCGTGATGGCTTTGTTGTTGAGCCGTATTTCCAATATTGGCCAGTAATCAATCAGATACCTCAAGATTCCTATCTTTTTGGTTACTGGCAATCCGAACGATATTTTCAATTTCATGCTGATATAATACGCACTGATTTTATTTTTAAGTCCCCTTTTGTTGGGGGGAATGTCAAGCTTGCTGAGCAAATAAGTAGCACTAATGCTGTAAGTCTTCATGTTCGACGTGGTGATTATGTAAAAAACTCTAAAACTACGTTAATACATGGCTTGTGCTCATTAGATTATTATCGAGCTGCAATTCAATTAATGGTTGAGCGAACTCAGGAGCCTTATTTCTATATTTTTTCTGATGATATTACTTGGGTAAGAGATAATCTGAAGATAGATCTTCCTCATTGTTATATTGATCATAATAATGGCTTGGATAGTTACAATGATATGCATTTGATGAGTTTGTGTCAGCATCATATTATCGCTAACAGTTCTTTTAGTTGGTGGGGAGCGTGGTTGAATCCTAATTCCGAAAAAATAGTGATTGCGCCAAGAAAATGGTTTGCTAATAAAAACAATGTTGAAGATCTTATTCCTGAAGGTTGGATAACATTGTGAGTCAAAATCAAATTGGTACAACTGAAGTCTTTTCGACAACTGTCTACGACAAAGAAAAACCTTTAATAACAGTAGCTATGCCAGTATATAACGCAGGCAAGTATTTAAGGTTAGCAGTGATTTCCATTGTCAAACAATCCTATTTAAATTGGGAGTTATTAATAATTGATGATGGATCAACAGATAATTCATTCAAGGATATTGCAGATATTAATGATAAACGAATTAATATTTTCCGTGATGGTATGAATCGTGGGTTGGCCGCTCGATTGAACGAAGCAGTCGATATGGCTAAAGGCTCATATTTTGCCCGTATGGATGGGGACGATGTTTCTTATTCTCAGCGCTTTGCTCGGCAACTTTCAGTATTACAAAATGAGCCAGAACTTGATTTGGTAGCCACTCGTGCTATTACGATCGATGAAAGTAATCAGGCACTAGGTCTATTTCCTTATGCTATTTCACATAACGAAATATGCGCTAAACCTTGGCGCGGCTTCTATTTTCCACATCCCACATGGATGGGTAAAATAGAATGGTTTCGTAACAATCGTTATAAAATACCAGGCCCTTTTTGTTGCGAGGATCAAGAGTTACTTTTACGCAGTTATAACAAGAGTAAATTAGCCACTTTGGATGATATTTTGTTTGCTTATCGGATTAGGGATCGAGTAGATGGGGGGAAATTGGCGAGAACGCGATGTGCGGTTTTTATTAATCAGTTACAATATTTTACCAAAGTTAAGCAATATCAGTTCTTGATATTGGCAACCATAGCTTTTATGGGTAAGTTAAGCAATGATTTATTAAAGAAAATGCGAGAAAGTTTCTATCTATTAGGCGAACCTTTTATACCAGATGTTGAACAATTAAAGTGGCATAAAGTATTTGATAGCCTGAAAACTTGACACACAGTGCCATGAAAAAAATCTGCTTTGTCGCGACTATTCCTGCGGCAGTTAATTCCTTTTTACGCGATCATATCCAAGCTGCAGGAGAAACCTATTCAGTCACGGTGGTCTGTAACTCTGAAGACAAATATTTGCTTGAAGGTCTTGATGCGAAAATTATATTTTTACCTATAGAACGAAAACCTTCACCTCTTATGGATCTGTTAGTTTTAATTCAGTTAGTTAAATTATTTCGTCAAGAAAAATTTGATATTGTTCATTCCCATTTGCCAAAAACTGGGCTTTTAGGCATGCTAGCGGCTTGGTTAACTTGCGTACCGATACGAATTAACACGTTTCATGGCGAGGTATGGGCAACACAAAGTGGCTTGCGACGGATAGCTCTAAAATTATGTGATCAATTAGTCGGCTTATTTGCAACGAATATTCTTGTAGTGAGTCCTTCACAGCAAGCTTTTTTGGTAAAGGAAGGCATATTGCCCCAAGGCAAATCAAAATTGATCGACGCGGGTTCAATTTGTGGTGTAAACCCGTTACGCTTTCACACTGATTCAGATGTTAGGTTCACAATTCGTAAAGACTTGGAGGTTGCCCAAGAAGCCACTGTTATTTTATTTGTAGGTCGCCTAAACCGTGATAAGGGAATGCTGGATTTGGCTTCGGCTTTCGATGCGATTTCTAAGCACCATTCAAATGTAGTGCTTTTACTGGTTGGTACTGAAGAAGATGTTGTTTTCAGTCAGATACAAGAAATCTGTAATGATGAGCTTGACCGTCTCCACTATGTAAGCTTTACTGACACGCCAGAACATTATATGGCGGCGGCCGATATTTTTTGTTTGCCTAGTTATCGTGAAGGATTACCTATGACTATTCTTGAGTCAGCTGCCTGCGGTGTTCCGACTGTTGCCTCACGTATTTATGGCATTACTGATGCGGTAGAAGAAGGGAAAACTGGATTATTGTTTACAGCAGGTGATGTTTCAGGTTTAACTCAGTCATTATTAACACTAA
The DNA here is from genome assembly GCA_945903675.1 of Crenothrix polyspora. Lineage (GTDB taxonomy): Bacteria > Pseudomonadota > Gammaproteobacteria > Methylococcales > Methylomonadaceae > Methylobacter_C. The sequence goes on along the minus strand of CAMDOP010000164.1, from coordinate 35 downwards.
TAGAAGATAAGTCTTTACGTCAACAAATGGGTGTA
>CAMDOP010000163.1 GCA_945903675.1 Crenothrix polyspora | reverse complement strand
GGGTAGTGCCCCTCTTTGGGATTACAATCCATCTAGCCTAGATTCCGCCAGCGCTGCGTGAGTCTATTCAAAACACATAAAACTAGGTTATTTGACCTAGGTAATCAGTTAAATAACCTAGTTTAATTAAAAAGTGGCGTGCGAAGCTTCAGCTATTACCTTTTTAAAACAGCTGAAGCTGTTTTACTCCAAATTAACTGTGGACAGTACTTTGTAGAGTGGGACTGAATAATTACAATTATTTCACTGCTGTTCTGGTGATTTTAAGCCTTGCTATTTCATGGTTGGTGTTAATTGGCCTCTTATTTGCATAGTAAAAGCTGATTGTGTAAGTTTTAACGGAGTATTGTTCTGTTGATGGCACACGCAAATCCATCTTATTATAACTAACCCTGATGGCCATAATAATGGCAAAGCTGGGGCAGTCTTTACACGCGAGTATGTATGATTAAATCAGAGTTAATACAAAATTTATCTGAAAAGTTAACGTTTTTATCCAGCCAAGAGGTAGAGGCGGCAGTCAATTTAATGTTTGAACAAATGATTAAGTCTTTAGAACAAGGTGATCGTATCGAAATTAGAGGTTTTGGCTCTTTTACTGTACAGCAAAGGCCTCCGAGACTTGGACATAATCCAAAAACAGGTGAGAGGTTAATGATACCGGCCAGACTAATGCCTCATTTTAAACCGGGCAAAGAATTCAGGGCTAGAGTGGATTCTATTCGATGATTACTTCGATGCACTGAGAGCCGAAGTTTAATTTATCACTGCTTTTACCTTGATTGGTGCATTCTTAATAGCTACAGCGATAGGTGGTGCAGAGCTATGGTTTAGAGTTAAGACACGCTGACTTGTCGTTGTTTTGTTAAAAAGTGTGGCATATGCCACATACAATAGGTTAAATAACCTAGTTTAATTAATTTAGGCTTTCAGTGGCAGACTGTAGGCCTTGAATATCAAGGAATTCTTAATTTGGCGCTCTTTGTGCTTTATATATTGATGGTTTGCTAAGTAAGGGTACTCAATACTTGGTTATTGATAATAATTAGACAGAGAGATTGTATGAAGTAGCGCCGCTTTCGGTCAGCTTAATAATAGCGATACCAATCATTCGACTTATGTCGGTATCAGCTCTTATTTTGTAGTGGATACTAAAGTTAATTACCAATTCACTAAGCAATGGTCTATGAATGCAGGTATTGATAACATTAACAATCAAAACTACTGGATATTCCATCCTTTCCCACAAAGAACTTATACTGCACAAATTAAGTTTAATTACTAAGCTGTAGAGCTTGAGTGGTTGCGTTTACTTAGCCTTTAATGATGCGACTTATAATGAGTCCATTGACCCATTTCCCTTTTGTTGCTGTTTTACTATTTACAAAAGATTTTAAAGCAGCAACAGCTTCCTCTCGTAGCGGGCTCTGGCGATACCTTCAAAGGTATCGCTTTTTTTTGTCCTAAATAACGCCCACTCTTATAAGCTCTAAGCACAGCAGCATTTCAGCAGCTTAGCTCTGCACATGCCTTATCCATGTATTATTAGCATTTAACGACCTTAATGACATCAATTACACCAAATTTATAGCCAACAACTGCTTTAAGCTATCAGTTACTCCGATTGAGTGTTACTAACCGTATTTAATGGCTAAACTTCAATTCATAACAGCCATCGATAATAAAGAAATTTAATAACAATAATTGACCCTTATTTACCGTCTTTACCAGCTTTTATTTAAAAGTGTGGCATATCACCTATTGTTTAGGTCATATGCCACACTTTTACCCGTAACAAGAAATACTTTCATTTAAAATCAATAGGGTAGCTGTTGGCCTAATTATTGCAGTAATAGTTAAATATTGCCGAAAAGGCAGGTTTAAAATTATTAGCCAATCAAGCCCCTATGAACAGCCTTACTCTTACTATTAATGATTTGTTTTTAAATCAACGGCAATCGTTAATCCAGACTATTTACCGCATAGTCGGTTGTCCGCAAACAGCTGAAGATTTGGCGCACGAAGCGTATTTAAAAATGCTGAAAGCTGCGCAAACACAGGAAATAAAAGCCCCACACTCCTTTCTTTACAAAATTGCCCATAATCTGGCGCTAGATCATCTTCGCAAGCAAAAAATACGTCAATGCTGCGATTTTTATCCAAAAGATGACGATGCAACTGGCAGTTTATTGGATAGCCTGCCTTCAACCGCTTCCACCCCCGAACAGATAGCTATAGCTCAGCAACACGTTACACTGATGCTAGCCGCGCTAAAGGGTTTATCGGAACGTAGACGTCAAATTTTGGTACTGCATAAATTTCATCATTGGACTTATGAGCGAATCGCCCAACATTACGGCATATCCCGCAGTGCGGTAGAAAAAAATGTGCAAGTAGCTCTCGCCCATTTACTGGCAGAACAGAGCCTATAAAACTTTAAGGTGTGCATTGTCAGTCTATAGACGTCTAATAATGATAAAATCTTGAAAATTACCCTAGTTGTATAAACAATGTCTGTATATGCCAAACCGAATTCAATGCCTTCCTTAGGCACAACACAAGATCAGGCCATAGCTTGGTTCGCCCGATTGCAAGACAGTAAAATCAGTCAGCGCGATCGGACTGACTTTAACGAGTGGTTGACGGCCTGTACTAGCCATCAAGTTGCTTACGATAAAGTGACGCAGTTATGGCAATCACAGGCGTTTAATGCTGCCTTGAGCCACTACGGAACGATTCCCTTTCCAAAAAAACAGCAAAAGTTAATAGCTCAGCGCTGGGTCGCAGCAGCCTGCCTAGTATTGACCAGCGGTTGGTTGTTGTTTACGTCGGGTTTGGCCGAGCGCTGGCAAGCTGATGCCTACACAGCCAAGGGCGAGCAACGCCGTCTAGTGCTGGCCGATGGTTCTGCGGTCACTTTGAATACCGATACTGCCTTAGTGTTTAACACTAATACTGAGCATCGTGGCGTAAGAATACTGAGCGGCGAAGCTTATTTTGAAGTGCAGCCAGATAAAACCAAGCCATTTATTGTTGCGACCGAGCAAGGCACCGTCACGGTAGTCGGCACTCGTTTCAGCGTCAAAGTCGGTGCAGCAACTGAAGTTGATGTTGAAAGTGGTCTTGTGGTGTGTGCAGGAGAGCAAGGCAATAACCGCCAACTCAGTGCTGGACAGCATACCCGCGTTACCCAGCAGAGCGTTGCCTTAGCGACGCCTATTGAACCCAGCCAAAGCTTCGCTTGGCTTAAAGGCCGCTTGGTTTTTCAGGACCAACCTTTGTCAGAAGTGATTGCAGAGCTGGGACGTTACCATTCTGGCGCAATTGTCATCACTGATGCAAAACTGGCTCAAACTCGCATTACTGGCAATTATAAGCTTGAAGATACTAGCGCTATTATTCGGGCTTTGGCCGATATTTCTGGAGCGCAAGCGCTTAATCTGACGCCGTATTTGACGATATTAAAATCCTAAAGCGCTTGGTTAGGTGGGGTGGGCAAACGTTACAGTTGTTTACCCGCCCAGCATACTTCAAAACGACGTCATCAAGTCTAAAATTGCTTGCTTGTTTCATCTTAAATACTTCGCACTTATTAACTTAAAGACATTATGGACAGTTAAAGGTGCTTAGGTAAATACACTCTAAACATAGCCATAAACACCCGTTTAGAACCAAGCGAACAATAACAACCCTCAAACCCCTATAAAAAATATTTCTCTCACAAGTGTGTGTTCCATTTTCTGATACGTCTATTTAAATCGGCATATTAAAAATGTTACTAATGAAACCCTTTGTTCGGAGTATATATGTATCAGATGCACCCCAACGCGCCAGGTCTATTGCGCAAATTGACTATCGCCATCGCTCTAGCTTTACCGGTATTAGCTTCACCGCTGTCAGTTCTGGCGGCCGATAATATGACGCAAAATGCCACTAATCCAAATAGTGCGAGGCTTAGCTTTAATATTCCTGCACTACCATTGGCGGATGCACTGAATAAATTTATCGCAACCAGCAATTGGCAAGTCGGTTTTGCTGCTGATCTTGCAAAAGATATACGCTCCAATGCAGTTGTCGGCAACTATACGGCTCAACAGGCACTGGATAAGTTGTTGCAAGGATCGGGTTTGATTTATCGGCTGACGGGAAGTAATAATGCGCGGTTGGAAAAAGCGCCTGAGCAACTAAACAAGACAGATACAACTACATTAAGTCCGGTGAATGTAAACGCAGATAAAATTAATGAGTCAAATGACCCTTATAACAAAAATTACGCAGTCACTAACAGTTCTACTGCCACCAAAACCGACACACCTCTGATGAAAACACCTGCTTCCATTCAGGTAATTCCTAAGGCCGTGATACAGGATCAACAGGCTTACCGACTTGAGGATGTGGTCAAAAACGTCAGCGGCGTACAATCCCAACATTCGTTTGGCGGCGATTATGAAACCTTTGTCATGCGTGGATTCTTGCAAAGTACCGCTAATTACCGCAACGGAATCCGCCTTCCGGCAACTAAACTCGATATGGCCAATGTTGAGCGTGTTGAGGTATTAAAAGGCACGTCTGCCATGCTCTATGGTTTCGGCGATCCAGGTGGCTTTATAAGTACAGTGACCAAACAGCCCAGTTCCGTACCTTATTACTCGGTGGAGCAACGCTTCGGCTCCTACGATTTCTATCGCACCGAAGCCAGCGCCACCGGGCCATTGAGCAAGGAACATGGGCTAAATTACCGCATGGACTTGTCGTATTTGGATACTAACTCGTTCCGTCAGACTGACAAAGACCGCATCTTTTTTGCCCCGACTTTAAGCTGGCAAGCCACGACAGACACCAAATTGACTCTATCGTATGAGCATTTCGATGAAAATAATTCCTACGATAACGGCACTCCTGCCATTGAATTAGCAGGTCGAGGTAAAGGTAATGCTCAGTTGGCGTCGATTCCTCGCTCAAGAACCTTCATGGATCCGAACTTAACGAATACCAACACCAGCGATTTAATTGATTTTAAAATCGACCACATTGTTAACGATAAAATTAAGCTTAACACCGGTACGGTCTATTCCCAAAACAAGAAACAATGGGAATCTGTTTATCTAAGCAGAGTAGATGACATTAATCCGAACAGTGCAAGTTTTGGAAATGTGAATCGCAATTACTGGTTCGGTCCCGAAAAGGTCAATTCCCTTACCGCCTTTGTTAATGGCACCTTTGATTTTGACACCTATACCATCAAGCATAAGCTATTGTTAGGCAGCGAGTATTACAACAACACCTTAGACTATAATGTTGCGAGTGGTAAAATAGATACAGTCAATATTTTCAGTGACGCCCTTCCTACAATAACGAACTCCCAATTAACTCAATATCGAAGCGCAGCTTCGGGGTCCGAGATCAGCACCGAAAGCACCTCTAAAGCACTTTATTTACAGGATCAAATGACGCTTTGGAAAAAGCTCCACCTCACTGGTGGTTTTCGCTATGACTGGGTGGACAGAGAGCAAAGTTTAAGTTGGCAAGCTCCTTATAAAAAGGACTCGCGTAGCGATGGCTATATCAGCCCACGAGTCGCTCTTTTGTACGAAGCTACAGATTGGTTATCGGTGTTCAGTAGCTTTTCAGAGTCCTTTGGCCCCGCCTTCGATTATGATAATGGCGGACCGAAACTATACAGCCTTTTTCCAGCAACTCAATTTGAGGGCGGCTTGAAAGCGCAATGGTTTGACGGCAAACTAAATGCTAACTTGGCCTATTTCGATTTAGAAAGAACCCAGTTTGTTAGTGCAAATTTTGATCAACCCTTTTCGGCTAACCCCTTCAAAGGCCACAGCAATGGTGTTGAATTTGATCTTCAAGGTAAAATCTATGAGGGATTAAGTCTAATCGGTACCTATGCATACACCAAAACAGAAATATTGGAGGATTTGACCACTCCAGCGAACGTAGGTAAACGACTGCCTTATGCGCCTGAGCATCAAGGCAGTGCTTGGTTGAAGTACGACTTTAAAGATGGTCCTTTAAAAGGTTTTATGCTGGGTAGCGGAGTGTATGCATCCGGACAGCGCTTCGGTGATAATGCAAATAGTTATTCGGACGCAGCTTATGCACGACTTGATCTGATGGCGGGTTATAAAATGAAATTAGCAGGTAAAACTTTGACCACACAGCTTAATATTAACAATGTCAATGGTGCCGAATATTTTATCTTACGGAGAGCAAGGGGCAATCTGCCTGCTGAGCCTTTAAACGTGATGGGTTCTATAAAGCTTGAATTTTAAACCGCAGGCAACTCTTTTGCCCACGCGGAATAACTCGGCGATGTAAACGGTGGGCAAAACTGCTTGCCCACCCTACGTTTGACTACAACCTAATGAAATCAAAAGCTAACAGACCAGCATCCTTTATACGCTTGCAAACCCGTCGCAAACTTTGGCTTCAAGTACATTTGTACTTGGGGCTGTTTGCCGGGGCTATTTTGGCTATTGTCGGTTTAACCGGCAGCATCTTGGTGTTTTTCGAAGAGTTGCAAGAAATCCTCAATGCGGAACAAATCGTTATTTCAGCGCCGCCCGAAAACCAGCGCAACCTTCTGCCATTGGATGAAATCATCGCCTCGGCAGAGACGGCAAAGCCCAAAGGCAGTAAATTCTATTCGATCTATTACCCGCGTGCGCCTGAATTCGCCTACAAGTTGCAGTACCGAGTGCGAGCGCCGGAACAAGACAATAACGGCAGTGGCTACTATATTTTCGTTAACCCTTACACTGCGAAAGTAACCGGGGTGCAATTTTGGTATTTCGCTGACGGCAAGCGTTACTGGGGCATTCCCTTCGTCAGTTTTATCATGCAATTGCATTATTGTTTGCTATTGGGTGACATGGGTGAGATGGCAGTTGGTATCTTGGCCGTGCTGTCGATTATTTCTGTATTAACTGGGCTCATTCTCTGGTGGCCGTTAACGAGTAAATTCAAGCAGGCTTTAACCTTTAAACGCCACGCCAGCGGAGTGCGCTTCAATTTTGACTTACACAAAACTGTTGGTTTCTACATGACTATCGTATTATTGCCGGTGCTGTTTTCAGGTGTATATTTCAATCTGCCTGATCGGGTGAATGTTGTACTTAAACAACTTTCGCCCATCACCCGTGATAACCCCTGGAGCGGTTTGGGGAAAACGCAATATAAATCCAAGCCACAGCCGGGACAAAAGCCCGCACCTTATGCCGCCATTGAAGCCGTTGTGCAAAGCACTTATCCATCGGGTAAGTTATGGCATTTATATGCGCCCAAAGATGAAGCCGGTGTTTATGTAGTCCAGAAACGCGATGCAAATGATCTTAGCCTGTTCATCGGCTATCGGGATTTTGTCATCGATCAATACAGCGGCGAAATGCTGGCAAGCTATCAAT
>CAMDOP010000162.1 GCA_945903675.1 Crenothrix polyspora | reverse complement strand
GCTTAATTGGGAGGCCACTGTTTCTGGTCGAGCCTGAACAATATACAGCGTGCCATCAAGGCCATCTTTGGCCCATTCCATATCCATAGGCTTTGCTTGCCCTGCTTTAGAGCTGTAATGTTTTTCTATCTTGATGGCGTAATCGGCTAGTGTTAAAACATCTTGGTCGTTAAGGCAAAAACGATTACGCTCTTGTTCCGACGTGACGACATTGTGAGTCGATTCACGAGTACGGCCATCGCTGTATATCATTTTTATTTTTTTGGCACCCAAGCTGCGTTTTAATACTGCACGATGACCTAGTTCAAAGGTGGGTTTATGCACATAAAACTCATCAGGATCAACCGCGCCTTGCACAACATTCTCACCCAAACCATAAGCGCCGGTAATAAAGACTACATCGCTAAAGCCTGATTCGGTATCTAAGGAAAACATTACACCACTAGCATCGAGATCTGAGCGCACCATCTTCATAATGCCTATTGATAAAGCCAATTTGAAATGATCAAAACCCTGATCGATACGATAATGAATGGCGCGATCGGTAAATAAACTGGCAAAGCAACGTTTACAGGCTTCCAACAAGGCTGTTTCACCACGTATATTTAAAAAAGTATCTTGTTGTCCAGCAAAGCTCGCTGTAGGCAAATCTTCAGCCGTTGCCGAACTGCGTACTGCAACACTCATATCATCGCCATATTGCTGTTGCAACTGCATATAAGCGTTCAGTATTTGTGCTTCAAGGTCGGCAGGAAACTTAGCCTTATAAATTAGGTCTCGCGCTTGACGAGCACGGCTTGCCAAATCTGCCATATCATCGGTTTGAAGATCATCTAAAATCTCATGTAAAGGCTGCCAAGCTTGTGACTCTGCCAACAGATAACGGTAGCCTTCAGCCGTCACAGCGAAGCCATTGGGTATTTTTATGCCTTGCGGCGTTAAAGCTTGGTACATTTCACCCAAAGAGGCATTTTTCCCACCCACTAACGGCACGTCATCTATGGTTAATTCATTAAACCAGCGTATATAGTTTGTTTGATCAGACATAACAATTCCTTAAATTTATTGATACTCACTAAACCACAGAAGAAATCGCTAATCCGCAAGGGTTGCGAATAGGATGGGATACTTCAATAACACAAAAAACAAGGTTATACATAAACATAATCATTGTTAGAGTTCAAGAGAAATAACTAGCAGCACTAAGATACAATTAAATCAGGTTATAATCAGTGCTAACAGGACATCGATTATGCTTACTATTAAACAAAATCACGACTCCGCCAATTTAACTTTTTGCTACCGAGCGCTTACCGTGCAACTTTCTGACAAACAAAAGAAAATATTAATGTTGTTGGCTGACGGACAATTTCATTCAGGCACCGAATTAGCAGTAGCACTGGATGTGAGTCGCTCGGCTATTTGCAAACAGTTGAAAGGTTTATCTGAGCTCGGCATACAACACTCCGCGGTAAGTGGCAAAGGTTACCGATTGGATTATCCATTAGAATTATTAGATTTAACTTGTATAAATCGACTGCTAAGTAAAGATCATCAAAGCTTAATATCTACACTAGAAATTCACGACAGTCTTAATTCAACTAACAGTTATTTAGTCGACTATGCTCAACAACAAGCAGCATCGGGATTTGTCTGTTTTGCAGAACATCAATCGGCAGGAAAAGGACGACGTGGCCGAACTTGGGTTTCGCCTTACGGCAGTAACTTGTATATGTCGATACTTTGGCGATTTCAACAAGGCGGCATCGCTGCAACAGCGGGATTAAGTCTGGCTGTTGGCGTTGCCGTCATCAGAGCCTTAAAGCAACATCATATCCATGAGGTAAGCTTAAAATGGCCAAATGACATTTATAGTCAAGGTAAAAAACTTGGAGGCATTCTGATAGAAGTCTCCGGTGAAACTGATGGTCCTTGTTCTGCTGTCATCGGCTTAGGCCTCAATCTATTTTTACCCGCATCAGAAACACAAACCATTGACCAAGCTTGGACCGACCTAACTAAAGTCACCGGAACAGTCACCCTCTCTAGAAATCAACTCGCAGCCACGCTCTTAAATCATATCATCGATATTGTTAACGGCTTTGAAACAGTAGGCATTCAAGCTTATCTAGATGAATGGCGTAGTTATGATTGCCTAAAAGGACAAGCGGCAACGCTCTATATTGGTCAGCAACAAATTGAAGGTATTGTTGAGGGTATTGACGATAACGGCCTCATATTAATTAAACAGGCAGATGGCGCTATCCAAGCCTTTGCATCTGGTGAAGTAAGTTTTAATAGCACTAATTTATGATTTTATTAATTGACAGTGGCAATACTCGACTTAAATGGGCCACATTTCAAAATGGTAAGCTAGAAAACAGTCATGCCCTAAATAATCAAGAACTTACTATTGATAAACTTATCGATGCTTGGAAGAATTTACCCATACCTAAACAACTGGCTATAGCTTCCGTAAGTTCAACACCTTTATTGGATATAGTACAGACAACAGCGACAAGGCTTTGGACATCTATAACTATCATTCAGGTAAAATCTGAGTCTGACGCTTTTGGTGTACAGAACGCGTATTTACAACCCGAAAAGTTAGGCGTAGATCGTTGGCTAGCACTAATAGCCGCGCATCATTATTATAAAAAAGCGGCTTGCATAATAGATTGCGGAACAGCGATTACCATAGACTTTATAGATGCACACGGCAAACATGAAGGAGGGATGATCAGTCCTGGATTAACATTAATGAAAAAATCATTAGCGACAAACACCGATTTACTGGCATTTGACGAAGCTAGTTATGACATAGGGCCAGCAAATTTTACTGCGGCTGCAATTTATAATGGCACATTAAGCGCTGCAACTGGCCTGATTGAGCATATATTAAGTAAAAAAGAATCAACATTAACCGTTATTTTAACAGGCGGTGATGCCGACATTATCGCAAAACAGCTGCCTTTTAAAGTCCTCATAGACTTTAATTTAGTATTATGTGGATTAGCGGTCGTTAGCTCTAAGCTCTAACTCAGCACGTTATTATCGACTAAAACAGATTAATCCTTATCTAAAACATTATCTATTTTAGCTGTTAATTTACTTAGACACTCGTTCAACCGTTGATTTAAACCATTGTTTTGGGTTTTCATTAACTGTAATTCATGCGCCAAATTAAGAGCAGCCATTACAGCAATTCTATCGGAGCCAGTAATTTTTCCTGAGTCTCTCATTTTGCGCATTTGTATATCAAGTTTTTGAGCAGAAACTATAAGATCATCTTGCTCTTGAGCATCACAGGCAATTCGATATTCTTTACCCATAATCATTAATGAAACCTGTTGAGGGTTACTGCTCATAAATCATTCTCCAATACTTGTAATCTATTAATCATAGAATCTAATCGTGCTTGAACTAAAGATGTTTTCTCCAGCAATAACACTTGCTCTTGAGCCAAGGTATCAAGCTTAATTTTTAACCTAGCATTATCAAACTTTACATCCAAATATTTATCAATAAGTTGATCTAAACTATCTTCAAAATTTATATATTCTGGTGTGAGATATTTTTCAGTCATAATCGCATCTATCTAATTTAAATTAATTAGTAATATTTAGGTTTTTATTCCATAACAACGAGATGAAAAAACACCTAAAAAAGTCGCTTCGTTGATTAGTAAGTGAACAAATATTAACCTACTCAAATTTCAATGGTAGCATAAGCGATATTTTTCTTTTAGTGATAGTGTAATTATTATGGCTTATAACGCTTGCAACGCAATATTTTTACGATGTGATTCAGATCTTTCTGCTGCAGAAGCTCACGGTTTAGCAACCGGCATGCTCTGTGTAAGTGATCAAACTGAAAGTACCTATTGGTTAGCAGAATTAATGCAAAATGCAACACAAGTATCAAGCAATGACAACGATATCTTGATACGACTATTTGAAGAAACAAGACGATTAATAGCCAGTAATGAATTTGATTTTGATCTTTTCCTACCTGAAGATGAAGTCGCTTTAACTGATCGAGTTGAAGCCTTATCAAATTGGTGTCGTGGTTTTTTATTTGGTGTAGGTTCAGTAGCAACGGTAACTAACTGGTCAAAAGATACGCGTGAAATTCTAAAAGATATTACAGAATTTACTAAGCTTGATACTGAGGTTGAGGGTGACGAAGATGAACGAGACTTTGTTGAAATTACTGAGTTTTTAAGATCAGCTATTTTATTATTACGTGATGAGCTAACTATCAATAGCGACACATCTAACGATTTATGGCGAGAAGACCATGAAACAAACTGAATTTAAAAAACGTCGCAAACAATTATTAAATCATATAGGCAAGGGCAATATTGCCCTAATCGCCAGCGCGTCTATGTGTACGCGTAATAGCGATGTAGATTTTCCATTCCGACAAAATAGTGACTTCTATTATCTCACTGGATTTAATGAACCAGAGGCATTGGCTGTCTTTATTCCAGGTCGACCAGAAGGAGAATATCTATTATTCTGTCGAAAATTTGATAAGAAAAAAGCCTTATGGGAAGGTGCTCACGCAGGCTTAGAAGGAGCAATTAAGCATTATGCTGCTGATGTAGCTCACGCTATAGAGGAAGTAAATGACTTATTACCCAAGTTATTAGAAAACAAAACTAAAGTATTTTATCCTATGGGACGTGATACTGAATTAGATCAACGTGTGCAAAATTGGCTTAATATTATTCGCAACCAGTCCAGAACTGGTGTAGAAACACCTAGAGAATTAGTTTCTCTTGAGCATCAACTACATGATATGCGTTTAATTAAAAGCCCAAATGAGATTGAACTCATGCGCCACGCTGCCGAAGTTTCTGCAATGGCTCATACCAAAGCCATGCAGACATGTAAAGCAGGGCGCTATGAATATCAAATAGAAGCCGATATTGTTCATCATTTTATGCATAACGGTTTACGTGCGGTTGCCTACCCTTCAATAGTTGCCAGTGGCAGCAATGCCTGTACCTTACATTACACAGCTAATACAGGCCTTTTAAAAGAGGGTGATTTGCTTCTAATTGATGCAGGTGCCGAATGCGACCACTATGCAGCTGATATTACCCGCACCTTTCCAATTTCAGGAAAATTTAGCGAACCACAAAAACAACTCTATCAACTAGTTTTAGATGCTCAAACTGCAGCGTTAGCACAAATTAAACCAGGCATCCCCTGGAATAAAGCGCATGAGGCTTCTGTTGAAGTCATTACTGAAGGATTAATTGGTTTAGGTTTACTCAAAGGCAAATTAAAGAAACTCATTAAAGACGAAAAATACAAACTATTTTATATGCACCGAATTGGTCATTGGCTAGGCATGGATGTACATGACGTCGGTACTTATAAAGTTAACCAAGAATGGCGGCTCTTAGAAAAAGGCATGGTACTTACAGTGGAGCCAGGTTTGTATATTCCTGCCGATTGTAAAGAGGTAGAGAAAAAATGGCGTGGAATTGGCATTCGCATTGAAGATGATGTACTGGTCACTGCCGATGGCCATGAAGTACTAACTACTGGTGTACCTAAAACCATAGCAGAAATAGAAGCCCTCATGCAGGATAATTAATGCAACAACAATATGACTTAGTAATTGTAGGCAGTGGTTTAGCAGGCAACTGCTTAGCACTGATGCTAAAAAATACAGGGCTACGCATTGCTATAGTTGAAGCAGCAACACGCGAGGAATTATTTGCCTCACCGGCAGGTGACCGAGCATTAGCTTTGGCAGCAGGCACAGTGCAAACACTAGATAAATTGGGGCTCTGGCAAGGCATTAATAAGGCTGCAACGGCTATCAAACAAATTCATATATCTGATCAAGGTCATTTCGGTAAAACTCGTCTTTCCGCAAAAAAAGAACAAGTAGAAGCCTTAGGTTATGTAATAAGTGCCCGCGATATTGAAACTCATATTGCTAATCTAGTGACTGAATCCACAATAGAACTCATTGCACCGGCTCGTGTAGTAGGCTTGATGTCTAGTGAAAATGAAATATTCATTAATCTAAAGAAAGGCACTGAATCATTAAACATAACAGCCAAACTATTGGTTGGAGCCGATGGAGGCCTATCCTCAGTTCGGCAATTAATGGGCATCACTCAGAATGTTACCGACTATGGCCAAACCGCATTAGTAACAAGCATTAAATCAACACTAGCTAATAATAATACCGCCTATGAACGCTTTACAGCCTCTGGACCACTGGCGTTGTTGCCTATAGGAAGTCATTCATGCTCGGTTGTTTGGACACGTAAAGATGAAGATGCCAATGCACTTATGTTAGGTAGTGAAGCAGATTTTATTGCCGAACTGCAGCATTGCTTTGGCTATAAGTTAGGTCAACTCAGTTTAACAGCGCCTAGGCGTTCATTTCCATTATCATTAATTCGCGCAGAAAAAATGGTCGTTGGTCGAACTGTCATTATAGGTAATGCCGCACATCAACTACATCCCGTAGCAGGGCAAGGCTTTAATTTAGGTTTTCGTGATGTTGTACAACTTGCAGAACAACTTATGAAACAACTCGAAATCAAATACGATATTGGTGACGCAGATTTTCTAAATACTTATGCCAATATTCGTAAGAAAGATCATGATCAAACCATAGGCTTTACTAATACCGTGGTTAATGTCTTTTCAAATGAGTGGTTAGCACTCGTTACTGCTAGAAACATTGGCTTAACATTGCTCGATTATGTTCCTTTAGCAAAATCAACGCTTACACGTCATGCTATGGGAATGGCAGTCAAATAATAGCTGCTTGATTCCTATCTATTACTTAATTAACTATCTGCATTTTAAAATATAGTTCGAGCATTGAACCTAAGCATTACCTAAATATGCGCTGCTGATTTTAAATAAAAAAAAAACCCAAGCACATGTGCTTGGGTTTTAATATTAAGAGCTTGGCAATTCCCTACTTTCGCATGGCAAACTGCCACACTATCATCGGCGCTAAACGGTTTCACTTCCGAGTTCGAGATGGGATCGGGTGGTTCACGTTCGCTATGGTCACCAAGCAAACTGGTGTTAAAAGCAGCTTAAAGACTAAAGGTTCAAGGTGAAATTTTTCTCTCTTGGTCTTTTTCTTCATTTTGCTTTTTTTTTGCTTCAGCCTTGCAGCTTCGGCGTTTCAACTATTTTCAGGTCTGCGGTCACACTGCTTTTGCCTTGTGCCTTTCGCCTGTTTTGGAAATCTGTAATGTCTCGTTTTTTGTTTATTTATGTTTTATTTCGTGCTTGTCGTTTGCGATTAGTCAAACTGTCGGCTAAACCTTTCTTCGGTTTAACTTACTCCACGCAATCAAACTGATTGGGTGTTATATGGTCAAGCCTCACGGGCAATTAGTACACGTTAGCTTCACACATTACTGCGCTTCCACACCGTGCCT
>CAMDOP010000161.1 GCA_945903675.1 Crenothrix polyspora | reverse complement strand
GCATTAACATGAATAACAATACCACCGGCAAAATCCATAACACCCAAACCAGCGAGCCAGCCACCACCCCAGATCCAATGACAAACTGGCATATAGACAATAATCAACCATAAACTGCTAAACAAAAGCATGGCAGAAAACTTCATACGTTCTGCAAAAGCACCCACAATCAAAGCGGGGGTAATAATCGCAAAAGTCATTTGAAACATAAAATAAACCGACTCGGGGATATCACCGGTCATTGATCCCGTACTTATACCCGGCAAGAATACTTTAGATGCGCCACCTATAAACTGCTGTAAATTTCCGCCATCGCTAAAAATAAAGCTATAAACACCAGCCAGCCAAAGTATCGATACCACACAGGTAATGGCAAAACACTGCATTAACACCGACAATACGTTTTTACTTCTTACTAAACCTGCGTAAAACAAAGACAAGCCAGGAATCGTCATAAACAACACTAAAGCTGTTGAAGTTAATACCCATGCCGTATTTGCTTGATTCAACTCTGCTGCTGACGCTATTGTGGGTAGCAATAGTAAGACTGCCAGCAGCCAATTTCTCTTATTATTATAGTTATTAATCATTATTCGTTTCTAAGCGACTAAATCGCATCCTCCCCAGTTTCACCAGTTCTAATGCGTACTACCTGTTCTAAATTAGACACAAATATTTTACCATCGCCAATTTTTCCGGTATTAGCGGCATTGACTATAGTGCTAACAGCTTTTTCAACCATCTCATCAGCTACGGCAATTTCTAACTTGATTTTAGGTAAAAAATCGACGACATATTCAGCGCCTCTATATAACTCGGTGTGGCCTTTTTGACGACCAAAACCTTTTACTTCAGTTGCAGTGACACCAGCAACGCCTATTTCAGATAATGCTTCTCTTACATCATCCATTTTAAATGGCTTGATGATAGCGGTTATTAGTTTCATATTGGCTCTCGCTTATTAAGATATTGGCTACAGACTGCAATCATAGTGAATTATCCATCAACATACAATTTTTAGCGCAGTTGATGACTACTATTGGGCAACATTGATATTGGCAGCGGCTTTGCCTCGGCTTTCATTGACCTTAATTAATAAAGCTAAGCCTACAATAAAAAATACCAAGGTCGACAATAAAGACATTCTGTGATTTCCCTGGCTCCAATAATTAATCAAGCCATAACTTAAAGGCCCTACAATAGCCGACAACCGATTGACTAAGCCCCATAAGCCTAAAAACTCACCCGTACGCTCTACGGGTGAAAACTTACTGACTAAAGCGCGACCTACCGCCTGACTTGCACCCATCGCTAAACC
The DNA here is from genome assembly GCA_945903675.1 of Crenothrix polyspora. Lineage (GTDB taxonomy): Bacteria > Pseudomonadota > Gammaproteobacteria > Methylococcales > Methylomonadaceae > Methylobacter_C. The sequence goes on along the minus strand of CAMDOP010000161.1, from coordinate 6,123 downwards.
GATAAGATTACCCGCAATCCACATATCGAGGGTCTCTTTAGCCAATATCGCCACGATCACCGCAACAATCCAGATAACTAAAGTAATGGCTAAGGTCGGTACTGAGCCTATTCGATCTTGCAAATGCCCACAGATAAAAGCACCGACCGCCGCCGTCACATTTACCACCATAATCAAAACAATCAAGGCTTGAGTATCAAAGCCCATGACTTCCTGAGCATAAATAGCCGCCAAAACGATGACCGTACTCACACCCGATTGATAAACTCCCAAGGTAATCAAAAACCAAAATAAATCGCGAAAGCGCGCTGCTTCTTTAAAGGTATGGACTAATCGGGTATAGCTGATGTGTAAACTAGAGCGACTTCTATCCCATACCGCTGGTATGGCTCGCTCACGTAACCAGATAAACGTAGGCAATGCTGCTAAAGCAAAAATGCACGCGGTAATGAGCAACGAGACAGGGACAAAATGCGTAGCGGGTAAACCTTGTTGCTTGGCCCAAGTTATATAGGCTAAACAGATACCTAAAGTTAGTAAGCCACCAAAATAGCCCAAACTCCAGCCGTAACCCGACAGCCTACCCATGTTCTCCTCTTGCACTAGTTCTGGCAAAAAGGCTGCAATCAGATTTTCACCACTGGCAAACATGATGGCCGATACGGTCACCAAGACCATCCCTAAACCGACATCACCAGGCCCTACCCATGCCAAGCTAGCGGTTGCTGTAACACAGCCTATGGAAGAGATTAATAGAAAGCGTTTTTTACAAGCTCGATGATCGGCGATAGCTCCTAACAACGGCCCGCTGATCATAACCACAAAATTAGCCAGCCCTATCGCTAATGACCATAACAAGGTTGACAATCCCGGAGTAACGCCTTGTTCTACTCCTGCCACGACGCCTACAAAATAAGCACTAAAGATCGTAGTTTGTACCACAGTGGTATAGCCGGAATTAGCAAAATCATAAAAGGCCCAAGCCAATAATTCCCTAAAGCCCGCCTTAGCTATGACTGATGACGGCTCATCAGCAGAGCGGATAGTCTGATGCTGTTTCATTCACAACCCTCTTATTAATATTGATCGAATCATAGCGTTAAAAAACAAACTACTCTATTAACTTGCCGTCAAATTCACACAAATCTTCAATAACACAACTTTGGCAACGCGGCTTTCTGGCGATACAGGTATAGCGACCATGTAAAATAAGTAAATGATGGGCATTTTGCTTATGCGCTTTAGGCACGGTCTTATCCAAGTTTTGCTCCACTACCGTGACATTCTTACCTGTGGCAATCTTAGTCCGATTAGCCACTCTGAAAATATGCGTATCCACAGCAATAGTGGGCTGACCAAAAGCCGTATTCAAAATCACATTGGCTGTTTTTCTACCCACACCAGGCAAGGCCTCAAGCTCAATGCGCGTTTCAGGCACCTGCCCTGCATGCATACCTATGACTTGCTCACAAAGTTTAATAATATGCTCAGCCTTAGTGTTATATAAACCTATGCTATTAATATACGTTTTTAAGCTTAGCAAACCCAACGCCACTAGGGTCTCCGGTGTATTGGCAACCGGAAATAACTTAGCCGTGGCTTTATTCACACCTTTATCCGTTGCTTGTGCTGACAAAACCACAGCGATCAAGAGCTCAAACGGACTACTATAATTTAATTCTGTTTTAGGGTCAGGTATCGCCTCAGCCAACTTATCAAAGATAGCCTGACGTTTATTTTTATTCATGACAAAAGCTTCTGTATGAGTGACATAATTGGTGGCCTAAGCCCCCTATTTTAATGCGATTAAGAATGTTACTAGAGCCGCTAAGCATAAACCTAACAGCTATTTTTTCAAATCAGACCTAGCATGAACTATCTAATCAAAGGATATTCATTTCTTATTAAGTGGTCTTTGGTATGATAGCTTCATTCGACACTAATAACGGTCGAATATTTATAATAATCTTGGGAGTTAACATGAAATCAATGAATAAATCACCTTTAGCTGCAGCAATGGGCGCCGCTTTACTTTCAACTTTTGCTGCAACTAACGTAAACGCAGAGGTTAATCCTTTCGGCATGACTGAACTAAGCAGCGGTTATATGCAAGTTGCAGAAGCAGCGGCTGAAATGGCTTGTGGCGCAGCAATGGGCGGCATGTCTAAACCTAAAGCGCCAGAAGGTGCTTGTGCAGGACATGCAAAACCTGCGGCTGCGGCGACTACACCAGCAGCAAAAGCGTCTGAAGCTTCATGCGGCGACATGATGAAAGACGGCAAAATGAAACCTGGCATGGAACAAGCTTGCGGCGCTATGATGAAAGGCAAAGAAGGCGCTTGCGGTGAAATGATGAAAAGTGAATCCATGAAAGGTAAAGAAGGCGCTTGTGGCGATAAAATGAATATGCCAGCACCTGTTGTAATACAGGCAAAATAAACGTTAGGGGTTAGCATTGCTTAACCCTTAAACGCTTTAATGGAAGGCATGAGTTCATGCCTTCCAATCTTTAGTCTAACACGTAAAGATGTTCTTATGGACACCACTCCACACCTCATTCATGGCGCCGGTTTAGGTCTTAGAAGACCGCTGCTAAATCAATTACTGGCTACACCTCCGCAAGCCGTCAATTTTTATGAGATCGCTCCAGAAAATTGGATAGGCATGGGCGGAAAATCCGGTAAAGCACTACGTGCGATGACCGAACGCTTTGATTTTATCTGTCATGGCTTATCCTTATCCATAGGCAGTACTGATGCACTGGATGAACAACTCGTTCGTGATATTAAACGCTTCATGACTGACCATCAGATTAAACTGTACAGTGAACATCTGAGTTATTGCAGCCTAGGCGGCCATTTATATGATCTGATGCCGATACCCTTTACTTCGGAAGCCGTATCACATGTCGCTACGCGTATTAAACGTGTGCAAGATATCCTAGAACAAAAAATCGCCATCGAGAACGTGTCTTATTACGCCGCTCCCGGCCAAGAAATGACCGAAATTGACTTTTTTAATGCCGTGGTTGCAGAAGCTGACTGCAAGGTCTTACTCGATGTTAATAATATTTATGTCAACAGCGTTAATCATGGTTATGATGCCGAGGCTTTTTTAAAAGCCATGCCCGCACAACACATTGCTTATGCTCATATTGCAGGGCATTATAAAGAAGCCGATGACTTTTTAGTCGATACTCATGGTGCGGATATTATTGACCCGGTCTGGCAACTGTTAGATAAAGCCTATCAACTTTTTGGTGTGTTTCCGACTCTGCTGGAACGTGACTTCAATCTCCCTGCCCTAGCTGAATTACTGCAAGAAGTGCAAGCTATCAAGACGCTACAAAACGCTCATGGCTACAGCGCATGAAAAACACCAAAACAGACTTTAAAAGCACGCAACTTAGCTTTGCCGCTTATATCAGAGATCCACAGCACAACCCTAAACCTGTTGATGTCGCAGAGTCGCGTATGGCGATGTACAGAAGCTTATTCTTTAATAATATCGAAGGCTTTTTATCTGGCAATTTTCCTGTGTTACGCGCCCTACTCAATGACACACAATGGTTAGACTTAGTCCAAGATTTTTACGCTAAACACCCCTGCCATACACCGTATTTTTTACAGATACCCGCAGAGTTTCTAGCCTATTTGCAACATGAACGTCAGTGCGAAACAGACCTGCCCTTTATGCTGGAACTGGCTCATTATGAATGGGTAGAAATGGCCTTAGCGACGTCTAAAGAGGAAGTCGTCACTCATGCTAAGCCTCTGGATGACTTGCTTAATCAGGCTATTGCTCTATCACCTTTAGCATGGCCCTTAGCCTATCAATATCCTGTACATAAAATAGGTCCAGATTTTTTACCTTTAGCAGCCTCCGCACAACCGACTTTTATCGTTGTTTATCGAAACCCTGAAGATGACGTCAGCTTCATAGAAATCACCGCGCTAACCTACCGCTTATTGGAACTAATTCAAGCTGAAGAAGCGATACTCACAGCCAATTGCTTACAGCAACTCGCTGTAGAATCGAAACACCCCAATCCTGAGCTTATCATCAGCGCTGGCTTGGACATACTAAAGTCCTTAGCCGAGAAAACCGTTATTACCCTTGTTTAGAACGCTAAAGCTTATGCCGATGCATAGAGGTCGTCGGCACAAAATCAGACTGGGCAGCCTTCTTAATACTGGTAAATAAAGAATGCTGCAGACAGCTAAGCAAATTTTAATAGCATTGCCTAGACTGACTATTAATACTTAGCATCCAACTATGCTGATTTATAGTGCTTCTATTAAGGTTTTGGAACCATTCAAGTGGCCTATAAAACTAGCTACGCCAACTCAGGGCAGCCTTATGCTAACCCTTGAGCACTGCATGGCCATTAAGCGAACCTTATATCCTATATAAAAAGATACCATGACCATGTAATAAACTACTCAGCCGACTCATGGGCTTTCTATAAACTGGCGTAGGTCTTCCTTTAATCGGCATGAACGTTCGAAAAGTCGGCATGAGTCTTCCAGTAATGGCCAAGTTTTACCGAGCACTTATTTGCACAGCCTTTAAACTATGGCTTTGGTAAATCGCTCAAATGCGTTAGCAGCTCGTTAACCTGCGATTGCAATTCTATTACATCATCTTCTGTTATTTTCAGGAAATTCATTAACTCTTCAGTATTTGATAACCAACCACTTTCTGCATATTCATTATCCTTAGCCAGTGCATTTTGATTAGCTAAGAATTCTGCAAGATGATTAATGGCCACCAAGGTTAAAACTTCATTAGATACGGCGCCATCATGAAATACACTTATATCATGATGGTATCTGATAGCGACAGTAATCCTAGTAGGCAAACACCAAGCTGAACTTAATAATGCACCCGCTAAAGCATGGTCAGTCCTATGTCGCTGCCTTTCTAAATCGACTAATGTTTGAGCAAAACCTGTTGCCATTTTCAGTGTGTCTTGATATTCATCAAACTTCTGACTGAGTAAAATCTTACCGCAGTTTTGAAATAAGCCAAATAAATGAGCCTCTTCTTTATTAATACCGTTAATCCCTTTAATACCACCCATATATTGAGTAATAAAAGCGGAAATAGAAGCAACTTGGCTACCATGGTTCCAGAACCCATCAATATTATTTAAAGGCGTCGGTATATTTCTTAGCGATAAGCCAGTAATCAGCATGGTGATATTTTCCAAACCTAATAAGGATACAGCCTGCTTTAAAGACGTAACCTTTTCTGCCAAACCATAATAAGCAGAATTAATGGTTTTTAACACCACCGCGGATAAACTCATATCTTGAGCAATTAATTTAGCAATCTCGGCTAGATCAGCATCTTTCTCTTGGGCTTCTTGAATCTGTATAAGAATAATCGGCCTAGGCGGAATAATAATAGTAGCCAATATATTTTCTGCATCCACTTCTTTCATGAAACTCATAAAAACTCAATTCCTTTAATATAGTCAAGATTAAGTGGCTGATGGTAGCATACTAAATTCCGTTATTTATAACTTAACAAAGCCGCCAGTTTAATAAATAAAACGACTGTCTTTTAACTTAGCGCGAAGCTTTATTGGCTAGCAACTTAAGGCGTGACCGATACTAGGCTTCACCCTTCGCCCTTTGTCTTTTGCCTAAAAGTGAACGATTAAACTAGTGTCCCGTCTTAAATTGGTAGCCGCTTTATTCTCTCAATTATTGAGCTAATAATTCATTTAGTTGGTAGTTTTGCGTATTGTACTAATCATTTTTTCATACTATTCTGTACCTACACTATATAGCCGCTGACAAATAGCTCTAACCATTCTGAGCCATTTATTGAACGATTGAAATAAGAATGCAGAAGCTACACCCTTAACGTTTGCGCTTTACGGGGTATTTATCAGCCCATAATTTCGCAACTAAAACACCATTAACTATAAAATCTTACCCAAGTATTCATGATATCTAACGATGAGTTATTACAAAGTCTTCACGATCATCAGATTGAATTGGAGATGCAAAATGAAGAATTACGTAGCGCTCATATCGCTTTGGAAGAATCGCGCACTCGCTATTTAAGTCTTTATGAGTTTGCACCGGTGGGTTATTTAACGCTTACGCGTGA
>CAMDOP010000160.1 GCA_945903675.1 Crenothrix polyspora | reverse complement strand
CTGTTTTACCCAGCGACGTACCGCAGTTTCGCCAATACTCATGTCGGTACAAACCTGGCCAACACTTAAGCCTTGCTCTTTAATAAGTTTAACGACTTCTAATTTAAACGTGGTATCAAATACTCTACGTTCTTTATTCATGATGATTTTCCCATTTTGATTGATTGAGTATATCAACCTATCTGGGTGTCTGTTTTTATTAGACCATTACACTGCATCGCAACAGCCCCCCCGCGCGAACCAGAGGCCGCCACGAATTTCTCTTAAAAGGCTATTGTTCCTATTTTACTTTTTCTACGAACTTTTTTCTGTTCACCCTCGCGACTGATATGTTAAGTTTTTATTTAAGTATTATTGCTTTACTAAGGGCGAAATAATATAACTGGCCGATAAAGGACAGTTCAAACTGGCATTAGCTGGACAAGGTAAAATTGAAGGGGGTGACCCGCCTGGTGTAGGATAATAAATTCTAAGCATAGGAAGAATTGTGGTACTAAATTGCTGACTTGTTCCATATATTGATTGCAGATATTGCGTTGATGGCGTAGGTATCCAGTTTGTCGGTGAGATACCATTTGGTAATGTAGGCGAGAGCCAAAGTGTATAAGAACCATCTGTGTTGGAAACCAGTTGCTTTGATGTTATTTGCGTGGAGCTTAATTGAGAGACTGGTAGAATCATGCCATAGACCAGACGATCAGCCCCAGAATTTAAATTGGCAATAGTACCCGGATTACCTGAGTATTGAATAGGTACGCCGTTGCTGGAGAGATCCTGAATCCATTGCGTGGACACCTGGAAGGTTAGATTAGCGCCAGTTGGATCAGGGCTACTAGCTATATAATAAGGCACACCTTGAACAAGACCATATTGACTGGCATTATTGCCAAAGAAAATCGGCGTACTTCTCACTAACGGAGCGCCAACTGGGGGTACAACTGTTATTGTTTCGGCGGCTGAATCTACTGATAAGACAGTGATATTTGCAGACGAGTAGGCGGTATTTATAACGCTGGCTTGACTGATGAAAGGTGCGGCTGCCTGAGTCGAATCGGGTTGATACAGAGTTAGAGACCAAAAACCTTTAGGGTTGCCATTATTGTCATTGACAAGTGGGGGTAATATTCCTTCAACGGGAAGCGCTAAGTCATTGGGAATTGGATTTGCGAAAGTTATGCTATAAGTATTGTTTCCATCCAAAGTATCAGTACCGTTGGTGGTACTTATTTGGGCGTAGATGGCATCAAGCGGGATATTTGAAAAGCCACCTGCTAGGACAATAACTGCACGATCTTGATACCCTTCAATGGTGTTCGGAAATGTTCCTATATTTTTATTCATATAGAACCAATAGTTAGTGGATTCATCTGTCGACCCATTCAGAAGAGATTGTATCTTTGCTTCTCCAAGTTCGAATCCTTGCTGCATCGCAGCAATTTGTTCTGCGCCCCAGTTTTTCGGTATTTTGAAGCCATTTTTAGTTAATCCAATGGGTTTAAACATAGCTAATGTAGTTTCTTGTTCGAATGATGGAACAAGGTAGATATGATTAATTCCTGCCTGTGGGGTTATGTATGCTGGTAAATTTTCTAATTTTGTACCGGAGAGTCCAGTACGTATTGTTGGTAACGGGTTATTCTTGAGAGATGCCCCAACCTGATTAAAGAACGCTATGGCATTCGTGGGTGTGTTTTGCCATTTTTCAGAAAGTGTTAATTGAGATTGAGTTGGGCTATAAGATTCATAACTGGACGGGAATATAGGATTGTTACCATTATTTTGGAATTGCTTCAGGGTATTAAGAGCAAATTTTTGGACTACATTTGTATAAATCTGGCTTACAGAATTCGGATCCTCAGGTGGCACCAGTGTGTTAACACCTATCCGAACTAGCATCTCGGCGCTGTTTGTGTCAGATGCAATAACTTTATAAGTAAAACCTTTAATACGCACAATTTTTTTATTTGCATACTTTGAATTCGGTCCTACAAGAAGATACGAGTTCGATACCGAGGAAGGCGAGGTTCTGGTTCCGAGAACAGCGAAAGTATTGATGAAGTTGTCAATAAATTGATTAACAATGTAGGTTTTATTTGTTGCCGGTATCGTATAAACTAAATCTTGATGCGTTAGATCAAGTTCGCAATTTATGTAAAGTGCTGATGAGTTACCGGCATTTGTTGCTGCATTATTCCAAGCGGCAGGGTTTGATGAATATGATAAAGTGTTAATTGGAGCAGTAATCAATTCGTGGTATTTTGTAAATCGATACATAAACTCGGCCGGAAGACTCCATATATATGCTGCTTCGCTAAGATCCTTTATTATAGCCGGGTCAGTTAGACCAATTGGTAGTTGTGTGATGGATTGTTTGCTATCAGCAAGGACAGTTTGCATATTCGCATACAATGCAAAAAAAGTGATACCTAAAAGCAGATATTTTGTTACTTTAAGAACCCTCATTATTAATCCTTATTTGATTGTATCACTCACGCATCTAAAACCAGTATGAATCAAACCCGTATCGGGACTTGCTTTCATACGACCACTGGGTCGATAACTCGCACAGAATTTTTCTTCGCATAAAAAAGAGCCGCCACGTTGGGTACGTTTAGTAATGTAGGGTTCTTCAGGATCAAAGCTATCTTTAGGTCCTTGCGGATTAACTGCAACTTTTTTATCAGACTGCAGTTGATAGGCATCCGACCTATAAAAATCCTGTACCCATTCCCAAACGTTTCCAGCCATGTCATATAAACCATAGCCATTAGGTGCAAATGAGCCAACAGGACTTGAGCCGGTATGACCGTCTGTACCTAGATTACTTTTAGGAAACTCACCCTGCCAAGTGTTAGCTTTCGGTTTGCCTTTTGCCGGGGCTTCATCCCCCCAAACATAGGTTTTTCCCTTCAGCCCTCCTCGCGATGCAAATTCCCATTCAGCTTCAGTCGGCAAACGCTTGCCGGCCCATTTTGCATAAGCAACCGCGTCAAACCAAGAGACCTGAACCACCGGATAATTATCTTTACCATCAATATTACTGAGGGGACCTTCCGGGTGACGCCAATCAGCGCCATTCACCCATTGCCACCAATACTCAACGCCTTTAGGAATGGCAAATACCAACGAACCGGCCTGCAGGCTTTCTGCGGGCGGTTGCTCAGATCCAGGCGGCAGTTGCGCCATAATATCTTCCATTCGTGGCGGTATTTCGGCAGTTGTTACATAGTGAGTGGCTTCTACGAAACTTTTAAACTGCGCATTGGTGACTTCAGTTGTATCCATCCAGAAGGGACCAACTTTGACCTGATGAACAGGGCGTTCATCAGGACGAGACAAAGCCTTGTCACTGCCCATCAAAAACTCCCCACCGGGAATAAAGACCATACCTGGGGGAGCCGTTGATTGTGGTTTTGCGTCAACTGATTCCGTCGCAAATGACAATGTTGCTCCAAAAACCTGAAGCATCAAGAGCAAGTAGATTCTGACAATAATAGGACCTAGCCAGGCATTAGAATGGTCTGCATCACCATAATTTTGATAAAGAATTAAACTCATTTGCAACTTTTACCCATATTGGTTTCGATGATTGCCTTATCATCAGCATTAGTTAAGCCATCATAATTAAAATCATACCAACTGGATTGACCACCACCATTCGGAGTAGTTTTTCCGGTTGTTACAGTGAATTTTTCCCATTCATCAATATCTTTTTGATTAACCACTTTATCTAAATTGCCATCACCAGGGCAGTTAATAAAACTACTTTCGAGTATTCCAAGCTTTTTCAACAGTACCTTGTAATTCTGATTCTGTTGAGTGGTGAGTGGCGCAGAGCCTGTTTTAAGAAGATCGTCTTCAACACGATCCAGTTTTGGCGTTGGCACGGCTTCATTGATTTCATAAAACTCATTTACTTTATCACTTGCACCGCCGCTGCAATTTTCTATTTCATTCTGTACTATTTTGTAGTTATCATTCCTAATAGCTCGTTGACTCAAATTATTAATAACTTGAGACTGGCTTTGTGAAACCAAATAATCATTCACTTGACAGCAAGAGGTATAACCTGTCGACCCAACAACACCATTCGGACCATACCACTGACCACTCTGTGATTCACAAGCGCCTTGACTGGGAAGAATCATCGTACATGCATTCATACTGGGAACCACACAAGGGTACTGAGGCGTTGTAATCGAACGTAGATTATTGCCTGTAACTGTGTAATTGGTGCTACGAATAGATCTTTGTTTTGGATTAAGAAGATAAGGCATTAATTTATAACTATCCAGTGTATGCGATTTAGGTACCACTTTACTTACGTCAATACCGGCCACTTCACCAAAAAAACTAAACAAATCGGTACCATTAGTCATGTGTGACACTTCCCGTCCGGGCTTCTTAACCATGGGGCCGGCAATAATTTGAGGGACCCAAACACCCCCCTGGTAAGGCGTGCCCTTGGCCCGTGCCGGATCAAAAGGCTCTCTAATGCTGGTTGTCCATGTGCCATTATCACCTATGACAATAACGACAGTGTTGGTTTTTTCAGGATGGTAATTCAAAGAGCCATCACTATTAAAATATGCCAACCCCGTTTCTACCATTACTCTGCCAAACTCATGATCCATGGCTTCCAACATTTGGGTGGCGAGTTCTATGTTCTCATCAGAAGTGGTACATTTAGAAGCGCTGGTTGAAAGAGAACCTTTTGGTACTAGCTTGACCGGAGACGGTTGAACGGGAGCATGTATTGCAGAAAAGCCGATACTTGCCATCCAAGGCCTATTTTTAGACTGCTGATTAATCCAACCTATCGCCCGATTGGCTTCCTGTACTGTTCTATAACCACGACCACGGGCATCTGCAGGTGGCAATGTAGTTGTAGTGCCATCTTCATTATTGATTACCCAGTCCCCCGTGTAATAAGCATTCTGAGTCTTGAAATTGATATAAGAAGGTAGTTCTCCTTTTGATTTACACGACTTTTCTGGATCAAAAATACCGCCTTTTTCCAAACAGGTAAAGCCCGGGGCAGCTGAGTTTGCAGTTGATATAACGTCACAGATTGCCCCTTGATCGGTATAACAGGCGCCTGTATCTTTACCAATTGTAGCGTTATCGGCTTTACTGGGTACAAAGCCGCAGCCATAAGTCCGGGTTGAAGCGACACCTCCCGCCGTTGTATCAATAGGATAAGGATCTCCATCAAGAAAGCCTTCAAAGTGATTCCAGCCCAACTTTCTCATCACTTCATTTCCGAAAGGATTGAGAGCTGGATTCAACTGCGAACCTGACAGATGCATCTTGCCAAAAACAGCACTCACATAATTTTTTTTCCGCAAAATTTTCGGCGTAGTATATTCATACGGTGAAACGGCAGAGTTAGCCAAATCACTTGTACCGGCGATGGCGGCCAACATATTTGTCCTGATCGGATAACGACCATCAAAAAAGGTTGCCCGAGTAGGACTGCAAGTCGGTTGTGACCAAGTATTACCGAAACGAATACCGGCTAAAGCAACGGCATCAATATTGGGCGTCTGGGGTGGGTTGTCACCACCATAACCAAATACTTTCATTTGATCAATACCCACGTCGTCCATTACGAAAAACAAGATATTAGGCGGTGGAAGCTTGGATATTACAGCGGCCTCTGAGAGCTGGGCATATCCTGCCAAGATGAGAGTCGATACAACGATTGTAACAAGAGCAGTTAAACGGACCATGTATTTTCTTTTGAATTAAAATTTGTAATTAACGCCAATCTTTAGCTGAAAATCTTGGAAACGGAGCGATAGCGAAGTGAAGATTTTTAGTCCGCGATAGCCTAGGGCATGTGTTTTCACGAAGCGTAGCATAGTGAAAATGCAGGCTTTACGAAACGGCGTCAAGTCATTTGTAACCTGGTTTCGCCCCCTTGTTGGGTCGAAACTAGGTGACGAGGACGAATCGGGGCAGCCGAAGGCATTGGTGGTCGCGTAGTTTTTTGCTGATTTTTCGAGCAGGAAGCCCGGAAAAATCTTTAGCAAAAATAGCGACTCCCTTCAGTCCACTGAAAATAATGGAGTTTTCTTTCATCGCTAAAGTAATAAAAAAATATTGTTACTTATGTATAAGAAAATTGTAAGACGATGGCAGGTCTAATATTGCTGTCCAAAGCAGATTTCATAATTTCTTGAGTTGAATCTAAATGATTACCCTGTGTATAGAGACAAAGTTTCCTAAAATGGATTCCCCCACCAGATAGCACAATTGGTTATATTTTCACAAAATGCAATAGCATAAGCGGTTGGGTTATTTTGCAGGGCTTTCGAGTAGGAAGCACTGAAAGATTCTTAGGAAAAAATAACGACTCCTTTCTTATTTCTTATCTGACTTCCAAACAATTGTGCTAGCAAAACTGATTAGAATGTGTAATTTATTAAATGCTCGCTTCAGTGGTAATTCTTAGCTAACTGATCGTCTTGCGTCCTTTAAAAATATTTTAGCTAAGTATTTATACGTATATATTTTATGGTGTTTTTTAGCTTTACTATATTCACGATTTGTTCTTTTATTTTGATGTTTTTTTAAACTGATTAATTAGAGCCAACGTATTACTAGATGTCCTGCACTAAAAGTAAACAAAAAATTATAGACCATAAAAAACATGCTCTTCTAGTCTAATCAAAGACGGAAAAGGTAATGAAATATTTTAGTTAAAAAAATATATGAATATCAAAAATAATATTGCAGTATTTAATGATGATGAATATTTTTTAGCAATGATGAAAGGTTACTGTTATGCAAACAATATATTTTTAACAGAAATTGTTTTCACTCTTCAAGGAATTAATGGATTAGAAAACCAAAACTACGATTCAATTTTTATTCCGCTTGATTGGTTAACTAATCCAGATAAGGGTTTTGAAACTGATTTGATAAGAAAGATAGCGTTAAAAAGTCAATTGAGAATTTGTGCGTTAAAAAGAAACTATACTGAGGCGATATCGACCAATTGTTCGGAATGGGTTGATGTAATTATAAGTAATTCGCAAGATATTGCTGAGATTGATGCATACCTTACAAAAGCTTTATGTTTGAAATACTCTATAACCGAAAGAAGAGGCAACGGAGATAGACGTTTTAATAAGGATAGAAGAAATCATAGTAAAAATGGTGAAAATAAGATTATTGGAATTGCTGGTTTTCAACGTGAAGCTGAAAAAAAAGAAAACAAAGACTTTAAATTAGATCACATTAGTAAGTGTTTGTTTTTAAGTGGACAGAGAATTAGTTTGACACCTAAAGAGTTTGAATTAATTGTATTATTGTTAACAGACGTTGATCGTGTCTTCACGACTGAAGAAATTATAACGCATCTTTGGCCGGAAAGTGATCGGGCAACAAAAGCGGATCTTTATCAATATATGCATTTGTTAAGAAGAAAAATAGAAAAAGACCC
>CAMDOP010000159.1 GCA_945903675.1 Crenothrix polyspora | reverse complement strand
ATCTTTTCCATAGCAGATCGAATAGTAATACTGCAATCATTCCGTTTCGATGAAAAGACATCTTCAAGCAGATTCTTGGCATGAACTCTGACTAAAACAGGTGTATCACCTGAAACATGACCCATAACTAAGGCTAAGTGTACGTTATTGTCGTTTTTATCTTGATAAGCATAAAGACGAAAGTCACCAAATTCGGTAGGAAAAGCACATTCACTAATACGTTCTAAGGTGTTCTCATGCTGAATTCTATAATGAATCAAATCAGCAATCGTGCCCATTTTAAGATTATGCTGCTTGGCAAAAATTTCCAGATCAGGACGTCTGGCCATACTGCCATCTTCATTAAGAATTTCTACAATCACCGCCGAAGGATCAACTCCAGCTAATCTGGCAAAATCACATCCCGCTTCGGTGTGGCCTGCCCGACTTAAAACGCCACCAGCTTTAGCCATTAATGGGAATATATGGCCTGGCTGCACTAAATCGTCAGCCTTAGCATTAGTAGCGACAGCACATTGCACGGTACGCGCTCTATCAGCGGCTGAAATGCCCGTAGTCACCCCAGTAGCGGCTTCAATAGAAACGGTAAAATTAGTTGAATGAGCCGTTTTGTTTTCATTGGTCATTAATGGCAGACGTAATTGCTGACAACGCTCGCTCGTTAAGGTTAAACAAATCAAGCCACGACCATATCGCGCCATAAAGTTAATATCTTCTGGACGAGTAAACGCGGCGGCCATTAATAAGTCACCTTCGTTTTCACGATCTTCATCGTCCATAATGATGACCATTTTGCCTAAGCGTAAATCTTCTATGATTTCTTCAATTGTATTCATTAACCCAAAAATCCACTTTTTTGTAATAAATCGATGGTGACGCCGCCATGATCAACAGCGGCAGTCTCACCTTGCATTAGTCGCTCCATATAACGCGCTAACATATCTACTTCTAGGTTTACAAAAGTACCGCTAGTCGCTGTACCCAAGGTTGTTTCAGCTAAGGTATGAGGCACAATATTAACGCTGAACGTTGCCCCACTAACCTCATTGACTGTTAGGCTAATGCCATTAATACAAATAGAACCCTTTTGGGCAATATATTTTGCTAACTGATTAGGGGCTTTAATTTTAAAACAAAAAGAACGGCCATCGGCTTTCTTTTCAAGAACTTCTCCAACACCATCCACATGACCACTAACGATATGTCCGCCCATACGCGTAGTGGGCGTTAATGCGAGCTCTAAATTAACTGGCGCACCGACAACCAAGGTATTAATAAGGGTCTTATTCAAAGTTTCATTAGAAACATCCGCGCAGAAATAATACGTACCCAACTCTACCGCTGTTAAACAAACGCCATTAACCGCAATACTATCGCCCAATGCCACGTCGGCCATCGCTAATTTGCCAGTATTTATTTTAATACGACAATCACCGGCCCTATGCTCAATAGCTGCGACATTGCCAATCGCTAAAATAATGCCTGTAAACACGTATAATCCTTAAGAGCGGGTCAGCGTTAATTTTAAATCAGGACCGACGGCCCTGACATCTTGAAAACATAGATTCTTTTTATCAGTCATCATCTGTAAGCCTGGCATTGCAAATAAGCCACGACCTTGATCGCCCAACACACATGGCGACATATAAATAATCCATTCATCGACTAACTCTTGGGCCAATAAAGCACCATTCAATAATGAGCCTGCTTCAACCAATACTTCATTAATTTGCTGCTGAGCTAAGAAACTCAGCACAGCCTGTAAATCAAGCTGACCGTTTTTAGCGGCTAAGATATAAACTTCAAAGCCTTCCGCTTGCAAGGCTAGTCTTTTAACGTCATCTGTTGAGCAGGTTAAAATCAGACTGCGTCCAGCTAGTTTTGCCATTTGTGCCGTCAACGGCATCTTTAAATTTGAATCCAACACCACTCGGATAGGCTGTTCAACCGCTACATCAACTCGTGCCGTTAAAGCAGGATCATCAGCAAGCACAGTATTGATACCTGTTAATATGGCTGAACTTTCAGCCCTCATTTGATGCACATCAGCTCTGGCCGCTGCAGAGGTTATCCACTTGCTTTCACCTGAGGCCATAGCCGTGCGGCCATCTAGACTCATAGCCAGTTTACTACGAACAAAAGGTCTGCTTTCAGTCATGCGCTTAATAAAGCCACGATTGAGTAAGCGAGCCTCAGCTTCCAAGACACCACAAACCACGGCGATACCTGCCGCATTCAGCTTTTCTAAGCCACGTCCTGAGACTAAAGGATTCGGGTCTTGCATAGCCGCTACCACACGAGACACACCGGCACTAATCAGCGCATCACAACAGGGAGGTGTTTTACCTTGATGACTACAAGGCTCTAAAGTCACATAAGCGGTAGCACCTTGAGTATTAACGGCATTATTCAAAGCAACAATTTCAGCATGAGCCTGACCAGCTTTAACATGAAAACCTTCACCGACAATCACGCCATCCTTAACCAGAACACAACCTACACGCGGGTTTGGGTCTGTGCTAAAACGCCCTAACTTGGCCAATTGCAATGCTTTAGCCATAAAAAAAGCATCTTGCGATAACATTATTTTTTCTTTAAATCTTCAATCATGTCAGTAAACTCACTGACATCCTGAAAACTACGGTACACCGAAGCAAAGCGGACATAAGCGACATGGTCGAGTAACTTTAATTCCTTCATGATGTTTTCACCCAGCTCCTGAGTCGATATTTCACGATCACCCTTTACCATTAAGGCTTTTTTAATGCTATGAAGTGCCGCTTCTATGGCATCACTGTTAACCGGTCTTTTTTCTAAGGCTTTAAGCATTCCTGAACGCAACTTGGCTTCATCAAAAGAAACTCTTGTGCCATCTCGCTTAACGATGCGAGGCATAGTTAGCTCTGCCATTTCAAAGGTATTAAAGCGCTCTTTACAAGCATGACACTCACGTCGACGCCGCACTTGATCGCCATCGTTAATCAACCTAGAATCAAGTACCCGAGTATCTTGAACTGCACAAAATGGACATCGCATAACACTAAACCACTCTATTTAAATACCGAAGTCGGCCTTTAAATTTAAAACCGATCATTTTATAACATTTCCATAATTTTTAGATTTTATTTTTATACAATGACAGTCTGTTTTAGAAACTATTTAATTTCTAATAACAACGCTACCTAACGATTAAAAACCTTTTAAAATATAGCTTCTAATTCAAATTCCCAAGGTAAATATTGCAGGTAAACTTACGCCTATTAGGCTTGAGTCAATTTAATCTCAGCTTCATGATATTTTTCAGCACAAAACAAAGCGACCTCTGGCGGCAAAACTGGGCCTGGCGCCGTTTTATTCCAGTCTAAAGTTTCTAAATAATCACGAATATATTGTTTATCAAAACTAGGTGGGCTAATACCTACTTGATACTGATCAGCTGGCCAAAATCTCGATGAATCAGGCGTTAAAGCCTCATCAATAAGACATAACACGCCTTTATCATCGATGCCGAATTCAAATTTAGTATCGGCAATAATAATGCCTCGTTCTTTGGCGTATTCGGCGGCTATTTTATACAACTTTAAACTGGCATCACGCACTTGTTCGGCCAAATCTTGTCCTAACAAACTAACCGTTTGCTCAAAACTAACGTTTTCATCATGTTGGTCAACAGCTGCTTTGGTTGAAGGTGTATAGATTGCTTCAGGCAATTGCTGAGCTTGTTGTAAACCAGCAGGCAGTTTAATACCGCAAATCTCACCTGTTTGTTGATAATCTTTCCAGCCAGAACCAATTAAATAACCCCGCACAATGGCTTCTACGGGCAATGGTTTTAATAACTTAACCACGATAGCGCGACCCTCTATCTGTGCACGCTCAGCGGCATCAGGCACGACCTGCTCCAAGGTAATATCCGATAAATGGTTAGGCATAATCGCCTTTAATTTATCAAACCAGAAATTGGAAATACGCGTTAACACACGGCCTTTGCCCGGAATTGGATCGGGTAAAACCACATCAAAGGCAGAAAGTCTATCTGTGGTTACAATGAGCATATGCTTATCATCGATATCGTAAATATCACGGACTTTACCGCGAGCACGAAGTTTTAAAGACGTTAATGCTGATTCGTATAGAGCGTCTGGAGCGGTCATAAAATACTCGTTTTGTTTAAATAGGATTAATGATGTGATTTTAGCATTAATGTAGGCTGTTTAACTGATCATCTGGGTTAAACGTAACATATTTAGTACCAGATGTTACGCAGTAACGTCGTTTTACTCTCGTATGTCGCGCCGAGCACCGCAGGTTTTGTCAGGATTAGCCCGAAGGGGCGCGGCATGGATGCCGCGCGTCGGTAGGAGGGCAGGAAGCCCTCTCTACCGGCCCCCGACAAAATCGAGGAGCACAGGGAGTAGCGGCAATCGAGCCGCCTTTTCTTTGGATACTTTCTTTTGGCGGAGCAAAAGAAAGTATCTCGCCTTCGGGTGCGAATACCCGAAACAATAATCGTCGCGATAGCGATCTCATTATTTGTTTTTTTATAAACCGCTGAATGGCTGCGTAACAACAAATAGAACACGGGATTAATTTATCAAATATCCCTTTACAACTGTTTTCAAAGAAGAGGGCTGTCTAGTTACAATTAGTTAGCCTAGTCAGTAATATCAAGCTAAGCTAGCCAGCCTTTCTTGCCATTTAGCGACTTTCACTAATAACGCGGCTTTATCAATAGTCATCAATTGGCGTTGCTTTAATAAACGCTGACCTGCAACCCAGACATCGCTGACTTGTTGCCGGCTGGCGGCATAAACAATTTGTGATACCGGACAATATAAAGGCTGGGTTTCTAAATACGATAAATCAATCGCAATCACATCGGCGGCTTTACCGATGCGTAGCGAACCACAAACCTCATCCAAACCCAAGGCTTTAGCGCCATTAATCGTGGCCATTTGTAAGGCGACCGTTGCTGAAATTGCCGTTGCATCACCTGAAACAGCTTTACCTAATAAAGCCGCCGTGCGCATTTCACCGAACATATCTAAATCATTATTACTGGCAGCACCATCCGTGCCTAAGGCCACATTAATTCCTGCCTCCAAACACTGTGCAACAGGACTAAAGCCACTGGCTAATTTTAAATTAGATTCTGGACAATGCACGATATGCGCACCGGCTTTAGCCAACTGCTCGATTTCTGCATCACTTAACTGAGTCATGTGCACCGCGATTAATGAGGCATTAACCAAACCCATGTCTTGCAAGCGTTGCAAGGGTGTTATGCCGTTATGTGCAACTGCTGATTCAACCTCATGCAAGGTTTCATGTAGATGTATATGGATAGGAAGTTCTAATTGCTCTGACCAATTCTTTATTTCTTTAAAAGCCGCATCAGATACCGAATAAGGCGCATGAGGAGCAAAAGCGGTGCTACATAACTCTGAAAGTCTTAGCTTTTCATGTAAGGCCAGACATTTTTCAATGTATTCCGCGCCGGTTTGCGCCCACGCTGTTGGAAAGTCTATAACGACTAAGCCCACCTTAATGCGTATGCCAGCCTGTATAGCTTGTTGGGCAGTGACTTCGGGAAAGAAATACATGTCATTAAAACAAGTCGTACCGCCAAGTATCATCTCTGCGATGGCTAAATCTGAGCCATCTTTAACAAACTCTGCGTTCATCCATTGTTTTTCTAAGGGCCAAATATGATGTTGCAACCATTCCATCAGAGGCAAATCATCCGCAATACCGCGCATTAATGACATAGCTGCATGGGTATGACAATTAATTAAACCAGGTAATAAAGCATGATCTAATAATTCCTCAGTATGTGACGCTTGGTATTTTTGTTTAGCCTGTGCTGTAGGCAATAAATCAATAATAAGACCTTTATTGATCACTAAACTATGGTAATCATAGGTTACGGATTCAGGTTCAACAGGTATAATCCAGCGAGAATGTAGCAGTGTATCGACAATCATAGAATCCATTTTTTGGCGTTACTGCCATTAAGTT
The DNA here is from genome assembly GCA_945903675.1 of Crenothrix polyspora. Lineage (GTDB taxonomy): Bacteria > Pseudomonadota > Gammaproteobacteria > Methylococcales > Methylomonadaceae > Methylobacter_C. The sequence goes on along the minus strand of CAMDOP010000159.1, from coordinate 1,480 downwards.
ATGTAGGGCGGATAAGCCTAGGCATCCAACAATCTGCAGGATTCGCGTTGCTTATCAGTCGTGTGGAGTGCAATAGCTTCAGCTATTGCACTATAAAACAGCTAAAGCTGTTTTACTCCAAACACACAGAATACTGGGGTATAGATGAACGCTTCGCTTTAGAACGCGCTATGTAGGCCAATTAAGCATCCTTGGGCTTTGAATACCACTAATCCCTAAGGGTATAACGGCTTTATTTTGTACTGTATCTTCAACCCAGCTATTATAACGCTAACAGCCCATCTTATTAAAAATGACCCCAGCTATAACAACAACGGTACAAGCTTTGCAATGGACAGGTACTCATTTAGCGGTACTTGATCAACGACTTTTACCAGAGCAGCTTATTTATAATAACTATAATGATGCTATTGGCGTGACCGATGCCATAACCACTATGCAAGTACGTGGAGCTCCGGCTATTGGAATCGCTGCCACTTATGGTGTTGCGCTTGCCGTCATTCAACGCCACCAACAAAATCCTAAGCAATGGCAACAAAAAGTCGCAGAAGATATTGCCTTATTGGCTAGCTCTAGACCTACAGCCGTTAATTTATTTTGGGCTTTAGCTCAAATGACTGCCCTGCTCGCTCAACCATTAAGCGATCCTATTACGGCAACCATAACCCTTGCTAAAAAAATCCATAGTGATGACATTGCCGCCAATAAAGCTATGGGTGAACTAGGCGCTGATTTATTAACCGGCGCTAAAGGTGTTATGACCCATTGCAATGCAGGAGCTTTAGCGACAGGGGGTTATGGCACAGCACTCGGCGTCATCCGCAGTATTTGCCAAAGGCAAGCCATCAACATTTATATGGGCGAAACTCGGCCTTGGTTACAAGGTGCTAGGTTGACCGCATGGGAATTGGCTCAAGAAGGCATCCCTGCCACGTTAATAGCCGATTCAGCGGCCGCGTGGTTAATGAAGTCGGGCGCTATCGAGTGGATAGTCGTAGGTGCAGATCGAATTACCGCCAGAGGTGATGTCGCCAATAAAATAGGCACATACTCTTTAGCCGTATTGGCAAAACAATATGGTGTTAAGCTAATGGTAGTTGCTCCCACCTCGACAATTGATTGGAGTATTGAAAAAGGTGATGAAATAGACATAGAGCAACGCCCTGACCACGAACTCTTATCTAGCTACTATCAGCATGAAGGCTCATTAATAAATGCGTGGAATCCAGTGTTTGATGTTACACCCGCAGAACTCATTACTGCCATCGTCACTGAACGTGGCGTGGTGATGAACCCTACCCTACTAGGCTTACAAGGTATAAAAAATGAAACTTTCTAATAAGGCCAACAACCCACTACTAGCTGCCAGCTATCTATTTAAAGGTATCGCGTTATTAGGCAGCGCACCCTTACGCCACTTTATACTGATCCCAATTTTGATCAATATAGTTTTATACAGTGCCGCCTTAATTTTAGGCTA
>CAMDOP010000158.1 GCA_945903675.1 Crenothrix polyspora | reverse complement strand
CCCCCGACAAAACCGAGGAGCGCAGGAAGAAGCTGCAATCGAGCCGCCTTTTCTTTGGATACTTTCTAAAGGCTGCGCAAAAGAAAGTATCTCGCCTTCGGGTGCGATAACCCGATTAACACATCGTCGCGATAGCGACCTCATTATTTGTTTTTTTATAAATCGTTGTGACTGCGTAACATCAGTTAGTTATTTTGTAAAACAAGTAAACGATTGTTAGCGGGCATGTCGAAATCACTAAGTAAACTAAGTCCTAGTTTCGACGCTAACAATAGGATGTCTTCAATATTTTTAATACCGCTTAAGGGGTTTTGGCTTTTAAGCCAGAGTTCAAATCGGGCATTACTGTCACTCGTGTAACGGCCATTATAATTAAATGGGCCATAAATACACAGTAAGGCCTTAGGATTTAAGCGTTTGCTAAGTTCAGAAAAGCCTAGTTGTACTTCTTGTTCACTCATAATGTGTAGCGTATTAGCTGTAAATACGGCGTCTAAATGATCGAAGGGCCATATTTCATCAGTGATATCCAAGGCTATTGCAGGTTTTAAATTGGTCTGTGTGCTGGTTTCTTGCCATAAATTAATGTCAGAGATATTTTCTGGTTTATCGGTAGGCTGCCAGCTTAAATGGGTTAGGTGTTTGGAGAAATAACAAGCATGTTGGCCCGTGCCGCTACCAATTTCCAAAACATGGCTAGTTTTTGCAAATACTTGGCGAATAATCTGCAATATAGGTTCTTTGTTATTTTCGCAGGCTTGAGAAAAAGCTTTATGGCTCATGTGTATAATTGTTTGATAATATTCTGTCATTTTAAACTTTACTGGTTTTAAAAATGGAAGTAAAACAAATTAACAGTATGACTGAAGTTGATGCCGTAGCATGGAATAATCTGGCTGGTACTGCTTATCCATTTATGCGTCATGAGTTTTTATTGGCGCTAGAGCAAAGTGGTGCAGTTTGCGAGCATAGCGGTTGGCTAGCTGCACATTTGTTAGTCATAAAGAAAAATCAATTGCTCGCATTTATGCCGATGTATATTAAACAACATTCTTGGGGCGAATATGTGTTTGATCAGTCATGGGCGCAAGCTTATCATCAGCAGGGCTTGGACTATTATCCAAAGTTACTGTGCGCTATTCCGTTTACACCTTGCCAAGGACCTCGAGTAGTTGTGCATGAAGGTATTGATACGCTGGCTGTGATGCGTTTAATGTTGGATTTTATTAAGCAACATGCGCAACAGCATAATATTTCTTCATGGCATTGTTTGTTTCCTGAGTTACCACAGTTAGAATCATTGCGAACATTGGCTCTAAGTATACGAGAGGGTGTACAGTTTCAATGGTTTAATCAAGGCTATACTGATTTCAATGCTTTTTTGAATACCATGAATGCCAGTAAACGAAAAATGATAAAGCGTGAACGTCGTCGAGTAGAAGAGCAGGGGGTTCAGCTTCTGCGTATTTCAGGATCAGATGTCAATGATCAGCAGTGGCAGACATTTTTTCAGTTGTACTCATTGACGTATTTGAAAAGAAATTCTCAGCCCTATTTGAATCTGGCATTTTTTAAACAAATTGCCGCCACCATGGGTGAGCATTTATTATTAATACTAGCGCTTAAAGATGAGCAACCTGTCGCTGCGGCTTTAAGTTTTATAGGTGACGATACTTTATATGGGCGTTATTGGGGATGTTATGAAGACTATCATAGCCTACATTTTGAAGCCTGTTATTACCAAGGTCTTGATTATTGTATAAAACAGGGCTTAAAGCGCTTTGATTCCGGTGCTCAAGGCGAACATAAAATTGCTAGAGGTTTTGAACCCGTCACAACGTACTCTGCACATTGGCTTAAGGATGAGCGGTACGCAAAAGCTGTCGAGCATTTTTTAGAGGAAGAACGAAAAGAGGTGCTGCAATATAAGCAGGTAGCAACTCACTATCTACCTTTTAAATGATTCAGAGATTATAGTTGTCTCCTAATGTCGTTAGTTTTATTGTATTTCTCTGTGACGAACTATGACATTTACGATGGGACTATTAAAATGTTTAACTAATGCTTCGACTATATACACTGAACGATGTTGGCCACCTGTACATCCAATAGCGATAGTCAAATAACTACGTCCTTCTGCTTCAAATCGAGGAATCCATCGCTCAAGAAAAACACTGATATCCTGAAAGAACTCATGTACTAGGGGTTGCTCAGCAAGAAAATCGATTACAGATTGATCTTTTCCTGTTAATACGCGTAATTCAGGAACCCAATAAGGATTAGGTAAGCTACGAGCATCAAAAACAAAATCGGCATCTAAAGGTACGCCGTGTTTAAAACCAAAGGATTGAAATTGTAGAGAAATATGTTGGTAATCACGCTCGCCGATTTGATCTCTAATGAGTTCACGTAATTGGTGATAGTGAGTACGACTAGTATCAATGACAACATTTGCATGCTTTGCAACCGGTATCAGCATTTCTTTTTCAATTTTAAGAGCTTCTTTTAACGGTGTATTTAAATCCGTTAATGGATGCCTGCGACGCGTTTCGCTATAACGTTTTAATAATGTTGCTTCTTCGGCCTGCATGAAAATTATTTCACAATCAATACCTTTTGCACGGATTGATTTTAAAATCTCTGAGAAATTAGCGAGGCTTTTACTTTGATTTCTAGCATCTATGCCTACAGCAGTTTTGGCATAAGTTTGTTGATTGGCCAACATAACATGATTAATGAAATCCTCAAGTAAGGTAACCGGTAAATTATCTATACAATAATAACCGCAGTCTTCCAAAGTATCTAAAGCGATACTTTTACCTGAGCCTGAGAGAGCACTGACAATAAGTAATTTCATAATTGATTAGGCGAAAGACAAATGTGAGATCGCTTTTGTCTTTCGCCCTGCACCAAGTTATCTATGGCTGCCTGTTTTTTCTTTATGCTTAGTGATTTGACGATCTAATTTATCGACCATCTCATCAATAGCCGCGTACATATCTTCTTGATGGTCCTCAGCAAAAAACTTAGCTCCGCTTACTTGTAGCGTAGCTTCTGCTTTTTGAATTAATTTCTCTACGCTTAAAATAACGTGTACATCAGCAACATTGTCAAAATGACGTGCTAATTTTTCAAATTTAGCATCGATATGTGCTTTTAATGCTTCAGTTACTTCAAGGTGATGACCGGTTACTATAAGTTGCATGGAATAAACTCCTATCTAATGGTTGGTTGAAATTTCAAATGGCGCTAAAAAAGACGTTTGCGCTGACTTGATGATGAAATAAGCATGGCTTCACGGTACTTTGCAATAGTTCTTCTCGCAACATTGATGCCCTTTTCTTGTAAAAAATCAGCTATTTTATGATCACTTAATGGCTTGGCTTGATTTTCATTGTCGATTAATTCTTTAATAAAAGCTCTTATGGCAGTAGAGGAACACTCCCCACCTCCTTCCCTTGATACATGGCTGGAAAAGAAAAATTTAAACTCAACAATACCGTTCGGAGTATGCATGAATTTTTGTGTAGTCACTCTTGATATAGTTGATTCATGCAGTTCGAGTATCTCTGCAACATCTCTTAATACCATAGGTTTCATAGCAATAGAACCATGTTCTAAAAAGCCAGTTTGCTTATCAACAATACAGCGGGCAACACGTAATAGTGTATCGTTACGGTTATGAAGATTTTTAATAAACCATTTAGCTTCTTGTAAATGGCCTTTCATACAAACATTGTCTTTGCTGTTATCGGCTCTTTTAATCAAAGATGAATAGAAAGTATTAATGCGTAGTTTTGGAGCAATGTCTTGATTTAAATTTACTTGCCAGACTTCATTTTGTTTTGTGACATAAACATCAGGGATGACATATTCAGAGCTAGTTCTTTGTATTTTTTCACCGGGCTTTGGATCTAGAGTTCTTATGAGAGAGACTATATCATTCAATTGTAGTTCTGATACACCCAATTTGCGCAGTAATTTGGCTTGATCGTGACTAGCTAATAAATTTATGTAACGTGTTACCACAATTAAGGCTTGCGCTCGGTAAGGGGTAGTCTCAGGAAGCTGTAATAACTGTAGCTTTAAACAGTCACTTAAATCAATCGCAGCTATGCCAGGAGGATCAAACTGTTGCACTCTATGCAGTACCGCAATAATTTCATCAAAATCTAAATCTTCAAACTGATTTTGTAATCCTTGATAAATATCTTCTGGCGTATTTCCTAGATAACCTTCGTCATTAACTGAATCGATTATGGCTATAGCAATTGCATGATCCCGCTCTGAAAAAATAGTTAATTCAAGTTGCCATAAAAGATGATCCAGTAGTGTGGCTTCGTTACTGCGCTGTGATTCAAATTCAACAGTTTCTGGATTACTGATACCAGGAGCCAAAACAGTTTCATAAGTATCTTCCCATGAAGAATCTATGGGTAGTTCATCAGGGATATCTGTTTGTGAGCCTTCACTAGTAAACGATTCAGAATATTCATAGTTGCTTTCAGGTGAGTCTAATGGGTCACGAGCAATACTAACTTCTTCACTGATCTCTAACATGATGTTGGAATCAAGTACTTGTTGTATTTCTTGTTGCAAATCCAAGGTCGACATTTGTAACAATTTGATCGCCTGCTGTAATTGAGGCGTCATTGTTAATTGTTGGCCTAGCCGAACATGTAATGATTGTTTCATTCAGTCACAATTAGTCAGGAGTAATGCTTCATAGGTACCCAGTTTTTTTGTTAGCGTAATCTGAAAGAATTACCTAATTTTTACAGGCTAAAATTATTGCCTAAATATACTTTGCGCACTTCCTCATTTGCAACAATATCTGATGCTCCACCTTCTGCAATGACTTTGCCTTCGCTAAGTATATATGCACGATCACAGATACTTAATGTTTCTCTCACATTATGTTCAGTAATGAGTATACCTATACCACGATCTTTCAGATGTTCGATAATTATTTTTATATCTTCAACTGAAATGGGGTCAACTCCAGCAAAAGGTTCATCAAGCAAAATGAATTTTGGGTTAGTTGCTAATGCTCTAGCTATTTCTACTCGTCGTCGCTCTCCACCTGACAAGCTTAGGGCAATTTGATTGCGCAGATGATCAATATGAAACTCTTGTAATAAATCTTCAATGATTTGTTCTTGTTGATCTGATGATAAATCAGAACGAATTTGCAAGACAGCACGTAAGTTGTCTTTCACGCTTAGTTTTCTAAATACAGAAGGTTCTTGAGGCAAATAACCAATGCCCTGTTTCGCTCTTAAATGCATGGGGTAATGGGTGATATCTTTGTCATCAATAGATATATGCCCATGATCAGGATTAATCAAGCCCACCATTATATAAAAGCTAGTGGTCTTCCCGGCACCATTAGGGCCCAATAAGCCAACAACCTCACCAGAACTAACATGCAATGATACGCCATTAACTACATTGCGTTTGTTGTAGGTTTTAATTATTTGATGCGCTGATAAAATTGACATTTATAAATACTAAAAAGCTAATGGCAAACAATTAAGGGAAAGATCTGTATCTTGCGTAATGCGTTGACTAAATGTAGTTCTGTTGTTCATCATTGATTGGCGCTCTTATTGATGGACTTATCTTTGGTCTTTGGTTTTAAAATGACATGTACTCTTTTAGTATCTGTTGATTTTTCACCAGCATTAACTAAGGAGGTTTTAGTGTTGTATTCAATCAAATCACTGGCATAAATACCGTCATCTTTCCAAATAGTAGCTGAATCTATGAGAACTAATTGATTGGCTTTAGGGAAATAGTGCCCTATAAATGATTCGCCTGTTATGTCTTTAGCACCGACATTAGGCGTTTGTTTAAACTTTGCTTTATTGCCAGTAAAAACCAATTTTTCAGCATCACCATCAACAAAAAAAACGACTAACTTATCAGAGTGAACGACAATACTACCTTGAACTGAGATGACGTTCCCGATGTAAGTGCTAGTAGCCGTAAGATCATCATAAGTGGCTGTATTTGAATCAATGGTTATGGGTTGCTCTGCATCTGTTTCTAAAGCAGCAGCATTGCAACTCAGTAATATAAGGATTAATGTGCTGTAGTAAAAGAGGGTGGATGGTTTATTTTTTTTCATAGCTTCCTTTTACATTAGCGAGTAATTGTATATGAACAGGATCAATAAAAGTCAGGTTCATGCCTATACCTGTCGTTATATTAAGTTCGCTAATTAACTCAGCCCATTCAACGGTTTCTGCGTAATTTGTTTCTGGTTTTACTTTTAATTCACTAGTATTAATTCTAAGAGGACTAATACCTACTGCTTTTATTCTATCGATAACCACTTGACCATTGAGGGATAAGTCTTTACCGTCACTGGATAAAATACCCGATTCTGAGTTAACAACCCATGGCGGTATCATTGCATTAGTATTGATAAAGGTCATGACTGGTTTTTTCATGTGTGTAGTACCATCATCACTAAAATGGATCATTTCATCTGCGAGTACTTTTTTCTTGAGTTTCCCGAGCTCATTCATTTCCCATTTAGTATAGTCTTTACTAGAATAATCTGGACTATGAGCAGGCGCATGAATAACTTGGGTGTCAACCATGCCAGTCATTCTAAGCATAAGCCAACTTAATAAGGCAATTATTGCGATATTAATATAAAACTTATTTTCTCTAATTGTCATTTTAGATAAGCACTTAAAACTTCGTCGAAATGTCCCTGTGCTTGCATAATAAAGTCGCAGACTTCTCGTACAGCACCATTGCCACCAAATTCTGACGTACACCAGTCTGCGCGTTCTTTAACAGCAAAATTGGCGTCTTTTACGGCAATAGCAAGACCTACTCGGATCATGATAGGTAAATCAAGTAAATCATCACCGACATGTGCAACTTGTTCTGGCGTAACACCCACTTTGCTAAGTAATTCGTTAAAAGCAGCTCGTTTATCTTCATGACCTTGATAAACATGCTCAATACCTAAGCTTTTCATTCTTAGCGCAACTGAATTTGATTTTCGACCTGAAATTACAGCGACTTCAACACCTGTTTGGCGTAATAACTTGATGCCGTGCCCATCTCGCGCATGGAATGATTTGTACTCATTGCCTTCGTTATCAAAAAAAAGTTTTCCATCAGTCAATACGCCATCGACATCCAGTATTAATAATTTCAGTTTTTTAGCTTTATCGATAATTGGCTGCATGTCATGGTTGCTTATCATCATACGATGCCAGCCCGTATTAAATCATGCATATTTAAAGCACCCACTGCTATATTTTGCTGATCCACAACAATTAAGGCATTAATTTTTTTCTGTTCCATAATCTGCATGGCTTCGGCGGCGAGAATATTCGCTGAAATAAGTGTGCAATGAGGCGTCATAACTTCATTAATAGCAGTGTTCTGAATATTAATGTTTCTAGCTAAAGTTCTTCTTAAATCACCGTCGGTGAATATGCCGATGACTTTATTACACTCATCGACTATAGCTGTCATACCCAGCTTCTTTTCAGTCATTTC
>CAMDOP010000157.1 GCA_945903675.1 Crenothrix polyspora | reverse complement strand
CTTTTTAGGTAAGGATCGCGCTCTTAAGCTGGCTCAAGGTGATTTGTTAGCGATACGCTCATCAGGTGCTTATGGTTTCTCTATGAGTTCTAATTACAATTCTAGACCTAAAGTGGCTGAACTCATGGTTGATGGCGATATGACTTATTTGATCAGAGAAAGAGAAAAAGTTACTGATCTTTGGTCAGGTGAACATTTATTACCATGATACATTTTTCTAAAATGCAGGGCTTGGGTAATGATTTTGTCGTTATAGATGCCATCAATCAAGTCATTGCTTTATCTCCTGAACAAATCCGCTTTATGGCTGATCGCCATTTTGGCATCGGTTTTGATCAACTCTTACTGGTTGAAAAACCGGTTAGTGCCAATGCTGACTTTAAATATCGCATTTTTAATGCCGATGGTAGCGAAGTTGCGCAATGCGGTAATGGCGCAAGATGCTTTGCTAGATTCGTGCGTGATAAAGAGCTGACCGATCTTGATGAAATTCGGGTTGATACCAATGCGGGTCAATTAATATTGAGTTTTACTGAAGATGATTTAGTTAAGGTCAATATGGGGGTGCCTAGGCATCAGCCTTCAGAGATTCCTTTGCTTTTTGAACAGGAAACCTTGAATTATAAGGTTACAGTCGATGGTAATGAGCTAGTCTTTAGTGCTGTTTCTATGGGTAATCCTCACGCAGTCATATTGGTTGATGATGTCGAAAATACGCCAGTCGCTGATTGGGGTAGGGCATTAGAAAGTCATGAGCTCTTTCCTGAGCGAGCTAATATTGGTTTTATGCAAGTCATTGATCGTCAGCATATAAGACTTCGAGTCTATGAGCGAGGAGCAGCTGAAACACTCGCTTGTGGTAGTGGAGCCTGCGCTGCAGTGGTCATAGGTATTTTAAAAAACTGTTTGGATCAAGATGTTAATGTTGAATTACCCGGCGGCCAGCTTGCAATAAGTTGGGCGGGGCGAGGTGAGTCAGTTTTGATGAGTGGTTCTGCGACTTTTGTTTTTGATGGAATAATTGATATATGAGTAAACAAAGTACAGTAGTTAGTGCAGATCAAGTAGCAGAATACTTGCAGCAATATCCTGAATTCTTCCATGAGCATTTAAATTTGTTGGAAAATTTGAGTATTCCTCATCCCTGTGGATCTGCAACCTCTTTAATATTAAAGCAACTTGAATTGTTAAGAGTTAATCGTAAAGAAATGGAGGCCCAACTGACTGAGTTGGTTGAAATCGCTAGAAATAACGATACGTCTTTTATTCGTATGCATAAACTAACCTTGGCATTGCTTGAGGCGTCAACACTCGCAGAAATTGTCGCTAATCTTAATGAAGTTATGACTGAATATTTCCTGACTGATTTTGTTGCTGTGCGTATTATTAAACAGGTTTCTAATCCTACTATTAACAATTTGTTTATAGAGCCAGGTAGTGAGAATTTAAAACCTTTCTTAAAACAATTAGCTAATAATCAACCAAAATGTGGACGAGTTACTTTAGCTCAGGCTAAAGTCTTGTTTGGTGATGCAGCTCCTGAAGTAAAGTCCTGCGCTATCATCCCCATGAGTTTTACTGAGCTTGACGGTATTTTGGCGATTGGCAGTCGAAATGCAGATCGTTTTCATCATAGTATGGGAAATTTGTTTTTAACACAGATGAGTGAAATCATAGGCACTCGATTCATTGCTTTGTTAAATAAAGTTAATGTTGGCTGATCAAGAGCAGTTGTTAGTTGGGTTTTTGGAACAATTAACAGTAGAAAAGCGTGCCTCTAGTCATACTGTTGCAAACTATCAAAGGGATATTAAGCGCTTACAAAGCTATTGTGTCGATAAAGCTATACAGCAATGGTCTGTTGTCACTCAAAGTGATATTCGGGCACATATTGCGAGTAGGCACAGACAAGGTATGGGAAGTAGTAGTCTGCAAAGGGAGTTGTCTGCTATACGTAGCTTTTATGGTTTCTTGTTGAAAAACCGATGTGCAGATATTAATCCGGCTCAGTATGTAAAAGCACCTAAACAAGTTAAGACTTTGCCTAAAACCTTAGATGTAGATCAGATTAATGGTTTACTAGAGGCGGGGGCAAGTTCAGTGCTTGAAATAAGAGATGTGGCAATGTTTGAGTTGTTTTATTCATCTGGGTTACGTCTTAGTGAACTCACGGCTCTTAATTTAGAAGATATTGATTTGCACGACCAAGCACTGTTAGTACGTTCTGGTAAAGGTGGGAAATCAAGATTGTTGCCTATTGGAACTAAAGCAATAGCTGCACTTAATCGTTGGTTGCAGCAACGCATGAAAAACACTCCCACTTCAGAGCTTGCTGTGTTTGTAACAACACGTGGCAAGCGGCTTGGACAGCGTAGTGTTGAGTTAAGGTTGGCATTGTGGTGTAAGAAAAAAGGTATTGCTGAGCACATTTACCCGCATATGCTAAGGCATTCTTTTGCTAGTCATTTACTTGAGGCTAGTCAAGATTTAAGGGCAGTGCAGGAATTGCTTGGACATAGTAATATTTCAACAACCCAGATATATACGCATCTTGATTTTCAACATTTGGCTGAGGTCTATGATAATGCACATCCAAGAGCAAAAAAAAAACCTGATTAGCATCGCCTTCTTAGGCAAACGAATTAAAAGTCTGCTAACATGTCACTCAATATGTATATAAAAGCAGTCTGTTTTATCAGAGATAACCTTATTATAGGATAGCGGAAATGGCAGCAAGCGATACAATGGATGACGTAAAATCTAAAGGGATACTTTGGGGCTTTGGTATGCTTACCTTGGTCGTACTAATTGTACTTGTAATATTGGGCGCCTGGTGGGGTAGCGAACCAGGTCAGTTCAATATATTAGAAGAAGCTCATAAGCGCTCTGAAGAATCAAAGGCAGAGACTGGTCAAGGGAGTCATAGTTCAGCTCCAACAGAAGTGGCTCATAAGACTTTAGATGAGACACGCAAGCCAGCAGAAGATCTTGATATTTCGGAAATGCCAATAGGTTACGTTTATACCAACTCCTTAGCTCATATTGCCGAAGTTCTCTTGCATAAAAGTGGCGGTTATATCACTAATGATGTCGTTCCCCCTGGTGTATTTCTAGATAACATATCTAATTGGGAATATGGCGCTCTGGTTATGTTGCGTGATGCTACTACGGCCTTAAGAAATCATTTTGCTAGGGATCAATCACAATCAGCTGAAGATCCAGATTTAGCAATAGCAGAACCTTATTTTTATTATGAACATAATTCATGGGCCTTACCCTCTACCGAAGCCGAGTATCAAAAAGGCATAGAGTCTTTGCATAAATACATGTCTCGTTTGCAAAAATACGGTGGTCCGGTTAAGAAAGCACAGTTTTATTCAAGAGCTGACAATCTCTGGCAGTACACTGAAGTTGTTATTAAACGTTTAGGTGGCTTGTCTACTCGTTTGACAGCTAATAGTGCCGGTGGTAACTATGGGCCAGGACTTTCTGATATTGAAAAATTAGCTGCCGATGAAAAAGGCACGCCAATTACTAAAGTATCTTGGCTAGAAATAGACGATATTTTCTATGAAGCTAGGGGCGCAAGTTGGGCTTTATTGCATATATTAAGAGCGATTAAACATGACTTTGCTGACATCCTTCTAGATAAGCGGGCCATGCGTACGGTTGATATCATGATTAAAGCGATGGAAAATGCTTTGACCCCGATTTTAAGCCCAATGATTTTAGATGGCAGTGGTTATGGTTTGTTTGCCAATTATTCACTGACTATGGCTAATTATATCTCCAGAGCTAATGCTGCGGCACTTGATTTGCGTGACATTATGAATAGAGGTTAAGTCTTTATGGATGAGCAAATTAATTATAATCTGACGCAGTTAAATACTTGGAAGCGCATATTCTTTATGCTAATTTTTGCTGCAATTGGTTCTTTGGTTAGAATGACATTGTGGTTTGTTATTCTGCTGCAAGTCGCTTCTACCTTGTTGACAGGAAAAGCGAATCCCAATATTTTAAATTTTGGTCGTAGCCTTTCGGTCTACACTTATCATATATTGTTGTTTTTGACATTCAATACGGAAACGAGGCCGTTTCCTTTTTCGGAATGGAATTTAACCGCAGAATTACAACTACCTAAAGAGTAGTCATGAGGTCGCTATTGCGACGGTTTTTTTGTATCGGGTATTCGCACCCGAAGGCGAGGTACTTTCTTTTGCGCAGCCTTTAGAAAGTACCCAAAGAAAAGGCGGCTCGATTGCCGCTTCTTCCTGCGCTCCTCGGTTTTGTCGGGGGGCGGTAGAGAGGGCGTCCTGCCCTCCTACCGACGCGCGGCATCCATGCCGCGCACCTTCGGGCTAATCCCAACAAAATCTGCAGTGCTCGGCGCGGCAAACGAGAGAAAATCGACGTTACGCACTAACGTTAGTTATTAAATAATAGCTTGAGCTTGTAAGTCAGCATGATAAGAGGATCTTACCATGGGTGCGCTAGCAACTTGTTTAAAGCCTAATTGCTTAGCAACTACGCCGTATTCATCAAATTGCTCTGGAGTAATATAGCGAAGTACCGGCAAATGGGCTTTAGTCGGTTGAAGATATTGACCTAGTGTTAGCATTGAACAGCCGTTAGCTATTAAGTCTCTCATGACTTGATGAACTTCTTCTTGTTCTTCCCCTACGCCTAACATAAGTCCTGATTTTGTTGGAGTGGTTGGCTGGGCAATACTATATTTTCTTAGTAATTCTAATGAGCCTAGATAGTCCGCACCTGGACGCACTTTTTTATAAAGTCTAGGGACGGTTTCTAAGTTATGGTTGAATACATCGCAGGGTTCTAAGGCAAGAATGGCTACTGCTTTATCGATACGACCACGAAAATCAGGTACTAATATTTCAATTTTGGTAGAGGGCGTTTGCAGTCGTATCTTCTTGATGCAGTCTGCAAAATGTCCAGCTCCCCCATCTCTTAAATCATCACGATCCACTGAAGTAATGACTACATATTTTAAGGCCATGGCTTTAATGGCATCGGCTAAGCTTTGTGGTTCGTCGATATCAAGGGCTAGTGGCTTACCATGGGCTACATCACAAAAAGGACAGCGACGGGTACATAAGTCACCCATAATCATGAAGGTTGCTGTGCCGTGTTGAAAGCACTCGCTGAGGTTAGGGCAGGCCGCCTCTTCACAAACCGTATGTAGCTTGTGTTCACGCAATAACTGTTTTATTTTTGTAACTTCATTACTGGCTGATAACTTTACCCTTATCCAGTCAGGTTTCCGTAACACGGTATCAGAAGGCTCTACTTTTATTGGTATACGAGCCAATTTTTCAGCGCTGCGTTGATGGGATTCAGGAGTAGAGCGCGAAGGGGCTTGAATGGTCATTTTGATAAAGTTGTGGTTATAGTGCGGACGAGGGTGTCTGCAAGTTGATTGGTGCTGATGTTAACATCTAAGTCAGATAATTGTGTGACTTTTAGGTCCGAATAACCGCAGGTATTAATATGATCAAAGGGCTGTAAATCCATATTATTGTTTAGACTCAGCCCATGGTAGCTAAAATTTTTTTTAATTCTTAAGCCGATCGAGCCAATCTTTTTTTCTTCAACATAAGCACCTGGAGCATCAATTTTTGCATTAGCAGAAATACCATATTCTGCTAATGTGCTAACCATAGAGCTCTCTAGTAAGGTAACTAGTTCACGTATGTTCAACTGTAGGCGCTTAATATCAAATAAAGTATAGATTACCAGTTGACCAGGACCATGATAAGTAGCTTGTCCACCACGGTCTGATTGGACTACTGGGATATTGCCTGTATTAAGTAGGTGCTCACGCTTTCCATTTAGACCTAAGGTATAAACAGGATTGTGCTCAACCACCCATAATTGGTCATGGCAAGCGCTAGATCTCTCCTGAGTGTAACGCTGCATCTTTTGCCAAGTTATTGTGTAGTCCTGCAATCCTAGCTTACGTATTATCATGAACGTTTTAGGGTAATATGGACGCTATTCTTGAGTAATGAATCGTTTATTATTACAGCGCCATCAATACATGAGGGTGATCTGTTAACTCTTGGTAAATAGCATCTAATTGTTTTTTGCTGCTAGCTTCAATAATGACCGTTATTGCCATGAAGTTCCCGTCTTTGCTGGGGCGCGAAGTCATTGCATCCTCAGCGAGATCAGGGGTATGGCGACGAACTATTTCTATTACGATTAAATCAAGCTCTACATCTGCTTTGCCCATAGCTTTAATGGGAAATTGGCAGGGAAACTCAAAAAGTGTTTCTTCAGTCATAATAGGGATTTTTTATAAGCTTGAAATAAATGATTGACAATATGCCATACGGAACCTGGCTTGCCATCGCCTACAAGTTTAGAGTCTAGTTCTACCACAGGAATTATTTCGCGTGTGGAGCTTGTAACCCAAATTTCACTAGCTGTCTGTAAAGCAGCGAAAGAAATGTTATCTTCACTACAGGGTATGGCATTCTTTCGTGCAATGTCCAATATTACATCTCGGGTAATGCCGGGTAGAATACTATTACTTTTAGGGGGTGTCGTAAGGATTCCATCAATGACCGCAAACACGTTGCTCGCTGCACCTTCAACGACATAACCTTCTTTAATCAATAAAGCTTCTGCACAACCATTATCAATGGCTTCTTGTCTGTGTAAGATATTACTTAGTAGAGTAATGGCTTTTATATTGCAAAATTGCCAGCGACTATCATCCAAGCTAATAGCTTTTATACCATTATTTAAACCGACAAATGGTACGATATTTGAACACATGGCAAAAACAGTAGCGGGAACGCTGTCAGGAAAAGCATGATCTCTTTTAGTAGCAACGCCACGGGTAATTTGCAGATAAATATACTGATCGAATTCAGGATTTAATAATGGAATTAGAATTTCTAGCCATTGCTCGCGGCTGTGAGGATTGACTAGACGTATGCCTGCTAGGCTGTTTTCTAAGCGTTGTAAATGGTCTTGAAAATGAAATAGATGTCCAGAGTAAGCAGGTATGACTTCATAAACACCATCACCAAATAAAAAACCACGATCTAAAACTGAAACTTTAGCTTCATTCAGTGGAATATAATCACCATTTAGATAAACTGTTTTATTTTCCATTATCAGTTTTCTCCATCATTAACATGGCGCTATCAAATAGGCGTTTAAAGATATTGCCTTGTTCAATAGTTTGTAAAGCAACCAAGTCTTTCTCAATGATTAAATCATCTTTTAGCGTTACTTTTACTGAGCCTAGTTTCGCGTGTTCGGTGATAGGAGCAACAATTTTTTTATCAATATTTAAAACAGCTTTTAGATTTGGATAAAGTCGACGTGGAATAGTGACATAAAGATCTTCTGTTAGGCCTAATGCAAGGGTTTTGCTTGCGCCTTTCCAGATTTTAGCTTCATTCAGTGGCTTGTTTCCTTCATACAATCGGTGAGTTTCATAAAAACGAAAGCCATAATTAAGCAGGGTTTGATTTTCATTGGCTCTTGCGACTGCACTTTTTGTGCCCATGACTACAGAAAT
>CAMDOP010000156.1 GCA_945903675.1 Crenothrix polyspora | reverse complement strand
TGAATATGCTCAGGCAAAGCTAATGGACAAAGCAACTAGTCAGTTAATAGAGCAGCTACAATATGAGCGTATAAGTTCGGAGGAGGCTTGCGGTCAAGTACCGATTAATGGTTTGTTAAAGCTAGCTAGAGAACGATCATTGACTATTAAGACCATAGACTTACATAATTCTGGTGATGCCGCTGGCGTTAAAAATAGCGTAGTAGGTTATGGTGCCTATGTCATTGAATAAAGAGTATCAACAACAGTTATTGGCAGTGGCGAAAGCTTCAATCCAACAGGGATTGGAATCGGGACGTCCTTTAAGGGTTAATTTGGCTGACTACCCTAGAGTATTAACCGAGTTTCGCGCTACCTTTGTTACTTTAGAACTACATCAGCAGTTGCGTGGCTGTATAGGCAGATTAGAAGCGACTCGACCATTGGTCGTAGATGTTGCTGAAAATGCCTTTTTAGCTGCGTTCCAAGACCCTCGTTTCCCGCCATTGGCAGTGAATGAGTTAACTGAATTGGATATACATATATCCCTATTAACAGAGCATGTACTGATGTCATTTTGCTCTGAACAGGATTTAATCAATCAGTTGCAACCTAAGATAGATGGCTTGATATTGGAGGAAGGACTACGAAGAGGTACTTTCCTACCTTCGGTTTGGGAGCAACTTCCTGAGCCTAAACAATTCTTGCGACATTTAAAGCAAAAAGCAGGCTTATCAGCTGACTATTGGTCTGATACGATTAAGGTCTATCGTTATCAGACCGAGTCTATTGCTTGATAATAAACCCTGCTTTTGGGGCTTATCATCGTAAGCTCAGTAATGATGGTTTAGAACCAAGATTTATTGTCAGCGGTCTTTGGTTTAGTAATGTTTGTTGATGTAGGCGTAGCTTCAAGATGACTGATACCTAAAAAGCCGGTAATTTTTTCCCATAGCGTTTTATCAAGATCGCGCTTAGGGATTTCTACAGTTGATTCATTCGAAACTAAAGGGACAGGCGTAGTGCTAGGTCTAAAATCGCCTTGGATACCCACAATTTGATCATTTTCAAAGAACAGTGAAATTTGCTGTTGTATCTTTTCGCCGCCAGTAGGGTGGGCTGAATATAGAAAATCCCAACGATTTTTATGGAAGAAATTATCTAGCATTGGGGAGCCCATTATATAAGTAACTTGGCGTTTGCTCATGCCTGGACGAAGTTGGTCAACCATGGCTTGATTAATGATGTTGCCTTGCTGAATTTCCAAGCTATATACGCCGGGTAAATTGTTCAGTATGGTTGAACAGGACATAAGTGTCATGCTAGTCAACAAGCATATAGAAAAAAGCGACTTTCTCATTTTTGGCTAAAATAGTAATAAAATTTGAAATCATACAGGATGTGCAATCATTATCCTATAAAACTGTCATGCTATGAGCATCTAAAAAGGCTACAATGCCCACTTATTGTATTTGACTAGCCTTATACTCAGTTGATTAACCGGAGATTAATATTGGAAACACAGGATTTAAGGAATGTAGGGTTAAAAGTTACTTTGCCTAGGGTTAAGATTTTACAAATATTAGAAAAACAAATTAATGTACGTCATTTAACAGCCGAGCAAGTTTACAAAATACTACTAAGTGAAGATGAAGAGATAGGCTTAGCTACAGTTTATAGGGTTTTAACTCAGTTTGAAGCCGCAGGTTTAGTTACCCGACATCATTTTGAAGGGGGAAATTCCATTTTTGAATTGACTACGGCTGAACATCATGACCACATTGTTTGTATGAAGTGCGGTAAAGTAGATGAATTTGCAGATGATTTTATCGAAACACGGCAAAAAGAAGTCGCTAAAAAACTAGGTTATGATTTAACAGATCATAGTCTTTATTTATATGGGTTTTGTCCTCAGTGCAAAGAATCTTAATTTATCTCCTAGCTTATCTATTCCATGTTTAAACCTCTAGTTTTGTATATAGGCTTGCGTTATACGCGAGCGAAACGTCGTACCCAGTTTATTTCTTTCATTACTTTAACCTCAGTGCTTGGTATCGCTTTGGGGGTTACAGCCCTGATTACAGTTTTATCCGTCATGAACGGTTTTGAAGCGGAATTACGTGAACGTATTTTGGGCATGACTGCCCATGCGACAGTCACGGGTAAATATGGTCAATTAGATGATTGGCAAACACTGGATCAAAAATTAAAAGGCATGCCTCATGTAGAAGGTGCTGCACCTTTTATTACTGGTCAAGTAATGATCAATGCCGACAGGCGGGTTAGTGGCACTATGCTCAATGGCATATTGCCCGAATATGAATCTAAGGTTTCGGAAGTTGCTACTAAAATGAAATCAGGGCAATTAACTGATTTGGTTGCTGGTGAATACGGCATCGTCCTGGGTCTTGAATTAGCGAATTATTTAGGTGTCACCACCGGCGATAAGATTACCGTGATCAGTCCTCAAGTTAATTCTACACCGGCAGGCATTGTGCCTAGAATGCGTCGATTTACCGTGGTGGGAATATTTCAGGTCGGTATGTATGAGTATGATCGTAATATGGCTTTAATTAATATTGACGATGCTGCCAAATTATTTCGTATGGATGACTCAATTTCTGGTTTGCGCATAAAACTGGATGACTTATTTAATGCACCTAAAATAACGCATGCCTTAGCCACAGCTCTTTATGGTGATTATCAGGTTAGCGATTGGACATTGGCGCACAATAATTTTTTTAAGGCTATTCAAACAGAAAAACGAGTGATGTTTATTATTTTGTTATTGATAGTGGCGGTAGCCGCTTTTAACATCGTTTCTACTTTAGTGATGGTCGTTACTGATAAGCGAGGCGATATTGCTATATTAAAAACTCAGGGTCTGACTTCAGGTGCCGTAATGGGCATCTTTATGGTATTAGGTTCAATTATTGGTGTTGTTGGTACGGTGTTGGGTGTGCTCGGTGGCGTATTGTTAGCCTTAAATGTAGAAACTATCGTCCCTGCCATAGAAAAATTATTACAAGTGCAATTTATGGCAGCCGATGTTTATTACATTAGTGAGCTCCCATCAAAATTAGTGTGGTCTGATGTTTACTCTATCGCTGGTATGGCATTTTTCTTATCGTTATTAGCGACTATTTACCCTGCATGGCAGGCATCTAGAATAAATCCTGCGGAAGTGCTTAGATATGAATGATTCTGGCATTAATCCATCATCACCTTTAAGTATACAAAATATGAATAGCACCAGTATTTTAAACTGTCGTCAATTGACTAAACGTTACGACCAAGGTGGCTTGGATGTTCATGTGTTAAAAGGGGTTGATTTAAATATCGAAAAAGGTGAACGCGTTGCCATTATGGGCGCTTCTGGATCGGGCAAGAGTACTTTGTTGCATCTTTTGGGCGGCCTAGAAAAAGCAAGTAGCGGCGAAGTGATATTGGATGGCATCGATATCAATAAAGTCAGTGCCGCAAAATTAGCCAAGCTAAGAAATAAATCCTTAGGCTTTATTTATCAATCGCATCATTTGTTGGGTGAATTTACGGTATTAGAAAATGTTGCAATGCCTTTATTAATTGCTGGGGTGTCGGTAAAACAGGCGCGAATTCGAGCTTCAGAGCTATTACAACGAGTAGGCTTAGGGCATCGAGTTGAGCACAAACCAGGCGAGTTGTCTGGTGGTGAAAGGCAGCGAGCTGCAGTAGCTAGGGCTTTAATTAATAAGCCGAGTTTAATCTTAGCTGATGAGCCCACCGGCAATCTTGATAGTAAAACGGCGGATCAAGTCTATCAATTAATGCTAGAGTTAAACCAAGAGCTCAATGTTAGTTTTTTGGTCGTGACACATGATCATGAACTTGCTGCGCGTATGGGCAAAGTGCTGCACATGGAAGATGGCTTGATTGTTAATGGCTAGGGAAAAGGGCTACCAATTTAAGGCGGGACGTTTCAGTCCAGACGAAAGGCTCAGGGCGAAAGATTAAATCTAGGAGGCTAGCAACTTAAGGCGCAGATGCTAAGCTTAACTCTTCGCCTTTAGCCCTTCGCACTTTGTCTGCGCTTAGGAGAGTCCTGTTTAAAAGTGAGCGTTTAAGCTAAACTGCCTCACCTTAAGTTGGTAGCAAAAAAATACAAGCTACAATAGGCTTTAGCGTATAGCTAGGCCGCTTTGTCATGATATTGTCAGAAACAAAAGTTATAGTGCTGATCTATGAAAAAAGTAAAAATTGAAAAACATAAGCTACTGCTACGTCATTTAACATTAGCTGATTATAGTAATATCGCCGTTTTAATGGAACATGTATACGGTAATCTGGGGGGCGCTTGGAAGCAGGATCAATATGCCTCTCAAGTCAGTCGATTTCCTCAAGGTCAAATTGCCATAGAAGATAATGGCAAGTTAGTAGCTGCCGCTTTAAGTATGATTGTGGATTATAACAAGTTTGGTGATACCCATACTTATGCACAAATTACCGGTGATGGTTATTTAACCCATCATGATCCACATGGCGACACCCTGTATGGTGTGGATATTTTTGTACATCCTTCCTATAGAGGTTTGCGCTTAGGTCGACGATTGTATGATGCTCGTAAAGAATTATGCCGTAACTTAAATTTACGTCGATTTATTGCGGGTGGCCGTATTCCGGGTTATGCCGAATACGCAGATACCTTAACGCCCGTTCGTTATATCGAAGAAGTTAAAAATCGCGAGATTTTTGATCCCGTACTGTCATTTCAATTATTAAATGGCTTTCATGTTCGTAAAGTCTTAACAGGTTATTTGCCTGTAGATGCCGATTCCAAAGGTTTTGCAACCTTGCTGGAATGGGTGAATCTAGATTATGTCGAAAAATCACCTTCAATAGGCGGCCCTAAAAACATCATTCGTTTAGGCGTTGTGCAATGGCAGATGCGAACTTTAACAAGTGTTGAAGAATTGCTCAAACATGCAGAATTTTTTATTGATGCGGTTTCAGGGTATCAATCTGACTTTGTGTTGTTTCCAGAATATATGAGTGCGCCGCTCATGGGCTTGTTTAATGACAAAAACCCACCTGATGCCATACGTGCTTTAGCCGGCTTTACCAGTGAAATACGCAATGGCCTTTTAGAAATGGCTATGTCTTATAATATCAATATAATTGCCGGCTCTATGCCTGAATATAGCTCTCATGAGCTGTATAACGTATCTTGGCTATTAAGACGTGATGGTACTTTTGAAGCTCAATACAAAATACATGTCACCATTGATGAAGTAAGTTGTTGGGGAGTTCAGGGCGGAGATGCTTTAAAAGTTTTCGATACGGACTGTGGCAAAATTGCCGTATTAATCTGCTATGACTCTGAATTTCCAGAACTGGCTCGTTTAGCGACCATGCAAGGTGCACAAATATTGTTTGTGCCGTTCTGGACAGATACCAAGAATGCTTATCAACGGGTGCGTTATTGTTCTCAGGCGCGTGCTATTGAAAATGAATGTTTTGTTGCTATTACGGGTAGTGTTGGCAATTTGCCCTATGCCGAAAATATGGACATACAGTATGCACAAGCCGCTATTTTTAGTCCTAGTGATTTTTCATTTCCACATGATGCCATACTTGCAGAAGCAACTCCCAACACCGAAATGACATTAATAACGGATGTCAATTTGGATTTATTAAAACAAGTACGTACTCGCGGGGCCGTTCGTAATCTCGCTAATCGACGCTTGGATTTATACCGTTTAGAATGGATATAACTAGCACCAAAACACTCTTATTTCGTAAGTCAGCCGGTTTACAACTAGACTTAATTACAAGCAATATTTAGGAAACCATAATGATCACTGCTAATGATTTGCAAGAACTTGCAAAAACTCACGGTACACCTTTATTCATCATCGATCATGATGAATTACGTAGTAATTATGCTATTTTTAAAGATAATTTACCCCGTGTACAAGCTTATTATGCCGTTAAAGCTAATCCCGATCCTGTCATAGTAAAAACGTTGTTTGAAGCCGGCGCTAGTTTTGACGTGTCGTCTATCGCTGAATTTAATATCGTTTATGACAACATAAAACACTTGTCTGAGCAGGACCAGCATCAATGGATTTGGGATAATATTATTTACGCTAATCCTATTAAAGCCGAAGAAACGCTGAGAGAGTTAGATAAGTATCAACTTTTGATGACTTTTGATAACCGTGAAGAAGTTTTTAAAATCAGAGATCATGCGCCGAATGCCCGCGTCGTTTTGCGACTTAGGGTTTCTAATGCTGGCGCTATGGTTGAGTTATCCTCAAAATTTGGCGCATCTCATGACGAAGCTCTAGACCTTATCTTTGAGGCAGTTAATGCCGGCCTTACCGTAGCCGGTTTAAGTTTTCATGTTGGTAGCCAAACGACTAATTTTGAAAATTATATGCAAGCCATCAATATGGCGGCATTAATATTTAAAGAAGTCAAAGAACGCGGCTATGACAAAATGGATTTATTAGATATCGGTGGTGGTTTTCCAGCGCCTTATGATGAATCAGTCAAACCTTTTAGCGAACTGACTAAGAGAATCAATACAGAATTAAACAGATTGATTCCAGAAGATATAAAAATCATCGCTGAGCCGGGTCGTTTTCTGGTGGCGACGACGGCAACTGCTGTGTCAAAAATTATCGGTAAAGCAGTACGACATGGAAAATTGTGCTATTACATCGATGATGGCGTTTACCATACTTTTTCGGGTGTTATTTTTGATCACTGCCAATATCACTTTGATGCCTTTAAAGTAGGACCTACGCAAATTTGTACAGTATTTGGTCCTACTTGTGATGGTCTTGATGTGATTTCAATGACTGAAGAGTTACCCGAAGATTTACAACGTGGTGATTTGTTGTCCAGTAAAAATATTGGTGCTTATAGTGGAGCAACCTCCACTTATTTTAACGGCTTCCCACCGGCTAAGGTGATACAGGTTAATCGTTAAGTTAAAAGGCTATACTCATTAAGCTATGAGTGTAGCTTAACAACAGCGTGAGATGTTAAACTGAGCCTTCACAATTAGATTATTTTAGGAATATCATGAGCAAAATTACTATCGAACACAATCCCAGCGAAGAGCGTTTAAACGAGCTAGGTGTTTCAAGTTGGGAAATATGGGAAAAAGAAATTTCAAAATTCCCTATCGATTTTGATGAAACAGAATGTGCTTATGTGTTGGAAGGTGAGATTTTGGTAACACCTGCAGGTGGTGAGCCCGTTCGTATTGTAGCGGGTGATTTAGTGTCTTTTCACGCAGGTTTAGATAGTCAATGGGAAGTGGTTAAGCCCTTACGTAAGCATTACAGTTACGCTTATCCTAACGGCGTTTAAGGCACCGTAGGGACAGGTCGCGAAGTGCTTGGGCTGCGTGCTTTTCGCAACCTAAGCATTTGCTCCTTTGTTTACTGTCCATAGTTAAGCGTAAAAATAGAAATTGGAGAGCAATAGCTTCAGCTATTGCTATGTAAAACAGCTGAAGCTGTTTTAATCCAAATACACAGTCTATTTAATTTAATAGCCGTGACTTCCGTGCTGGGTTTTTTTATTG
>CAMDOP010000155.1 GCA_945903675.1 Crenothrix polyspora | reverse complement strand
TGCAATAGCTTCAGCTATTGCCTTTTAAAACAGCTAAAGCTGTTTTACTCCAGACACAAAATACTTAACGCTCTAATGCACCGCATCCCAAATAGGTTGTAATAAGGTCTGGCATTGCTGTTCAAATTGAGCATCGAGTAGCTCACCTCGGTTGGCCATGTCTTGGTACAGTCTTTTAAGTTCGGGTTCATAAGCTTGCAACACCGCTCTATCTAGCCAATCTTGGGCGGCCGTTATAGCCGGCTTGCTCGCCCTAGAGCTGGTTTTTAATACCAGCGCCTGTTTAACATAGGCTAACGCTGCTTCTACGAAAAAAGCATTGGGCGCTTGCTGGCCAGTACAATAAATATCAACTAAGGCAGCTAATAAATCGGCTGAACCCTGTTCGGGCAAGAACACGATATCTTCATCCGTACTTAATAAGTAAGTGCTTTGTGGGGCTAGCTGATTTAAGACGCAATGTTGCAACAGCGCATTGATAAAGTCTTTGCCTTTAAGATCTGCATAGCGATAAATCAGGCTCCCTTGTTCATAACGACAGCCCAACTTACCAATCAGACGATGCTGATTTATATGGATATCGATCCCGACTTCTTCTATAGGCGCACCTAAGTTTATTTCTTGGATGCGCGTCACGAAGTCTTCAATGGTCGTTTGTTGCTTTGCAAACTCTAGCTCACCTAAGACTCCTGATAACCAGCGCCCTTGCGCCTGTAGTTTTTTTACCGAGAGATTTTCTCCTAACAGCCGTTGCTCTATCCAATCATGATAAATACTGTAGCCGTCCATTTTATCAATGACGAAGGGTTCACATTCTTCGATTTGCGCACTAATCCCCTGAAAGCGTAGCGTTAATTGCTGACGCATAAAATAGCGTTGTGGATGTTGATAAAAAGCTAATAAATCAGCAATATCGATAACTCTGCTTTCCTCAGTCGTGAGTTCACCTTGCCACCAATCTGCTGATTTTATCTCTGGCGTTTGCAAGGCCTTAGCGGTTTCACAATCTGCGCTAGAAAAACTTACTAAACCAGGACTGTCATTAAAATAGCGATGACTGAAGGATTGCAAAGGTTCACGTATGGTCAGGTCTTGCAGTTGATAGCTATCTTGTAATACTTCAAGCAACTCGCTAATCACTACAGAAGGAAAGATAAGCTCATTATTAGCGATAGATTGACCAATGTAGGTCATGACCAATTGTTGTCGTGTGGATAATAAAATCTCTAAAAACTGATAGCGATCATCGGTACGACGCGAGCGATCACCTTTACGAAAGTGTTGTGACAATAAGTCGAAGGTCGGGCTTTGATCTATTTTTGGAAACTCACCTTCATTCATACCCAGCAAGGCGATGACTTTAAATGGAATGGAGCGCATCGGCAACATAGAACAAAAGGTTAATTGTCCTCGTAAAAAACCTTGAGTCGATTTACTTTCACAGACCCGATCTTCTAGCCAGCTAGTTATAATCGGCAACGCTAGAGTGTCGTTATGAACATCCTCTAAATCAACCGATAAGGCTGTTAATAGCTCATGTAGTTGTTGCTGTTCAATAGAGCTAGATTGTCCTAGTAATTGTTCGGCAAAATAACATAGCTGAGTAGTCCAATTCGTTAACGTCTTTGGCCGTTTTAGCTCATTTTTCGCTTTAAACAATAAGTTCATAAAGCTACACAAACCGCCTAAGGCTTGCGCTGAAGAACCTTCAATATCAGGAAACGGTAAAATATCACAGACGAAATCATCTTCTGAGCCTACTGCGTAACCCATTAATAATCTATCCAATGCCGCTTGCCAGGTGTTTTCATTAAGCTCTGGCAAGCCTAGTTCTTTTTTATGTTGAGCCGATTGGCCCCAGCGTACATGAGTCGCTGCTAACCAATATTTAATTAACTCTAAATCGGCTTCAGATAAGGCAAAGTTGCTATAAATGACAGGTTGCTCTAACAAATCCAACACACTTTGCCAGCCTAAGCGGCTTTGACTCAAAGCCAAGAAGCGAATAAAAGCATCTAAAGTGTTATTACTTAAACGTAAGCTACGGTCAGCAATGGCGTGTTGTATATCGCTAAAGACCGCTGAAATAAAGGGTTCATAGACTTCAATATCAGCAGCCATCACTACGATATCGCGCAATTCCAAACTCGCATCTTGTTCTAAAGCCGCTAATAATTGATTTTTTAATACTTCAACTTCACGCAAACGTGAATGACAGGCATGAATACTAATAGAATGATCGGCGACTAATGGCCTAATATTGCTCTGTTGCTCCAATTGATTAGCTAGAATATCGTTTTGTAGTTGTTGCAGCACCGTGGCTTGCTGGAGCCCATCACTCAATTCGAAACTCTCTGGTTCAAAATCAGGATTGACTTGTTCATGCAGCATAGCCTGAAACTCTCGCCCCTGCTGACCTAAAGCAGACAATAAAGGGTGGCCGTCAAAGATTTCATCTTGCAAGCGTAGTCGCTTACTAACCAAATCATCCCAATAACTTTGCGAAGGATTCAGTAAAAATAAATGTACATCACAATGTTTAGCTAAGCCTTCTAAATAGCTTAAAAATATCGGCGGCATAGTATTAATGCCGAACACCGAGATGCGCTCCGGTAAGGCCGCACTTAAAGCACCAGGCTGGGTATTATTAAATTTAGCAATGGCCTCCAGCCATAAAGCGCCTCGATGTATATAGCCAGTTTGCTCGCAGATGGCTAACCATAAAATCCGCTGCCAACGTTCAGTGGCATTGTCATAAAGCAATTCCCCTTTTTGCCAAAGACTGAGCATATCGGGTCGCATCATTTGATATTGATCAAAAATTTGCGCTAACTGTTTAGCTAGTTGGTAACGTTTTAAGTCTTGATTATCGCTCGCTAAATAGTTTTTTATCGGCAAAAAATCAGCACTATCCATGTGCCGCAATAAGGCTTCAATACGCCATAACATCAAATTACGTTCAAAGGCAGCATCATTTAAGCGGCTATCAACACGTTGCGCCAAGGAACTAAAAAACTTACCCGGAAATAAGAACTCATAATTAGCCCAAACCTTAAGTTGCCCTGCCAACTGCTGCGACAACCAACGTTCCATACCCTGACTTTGTATCAGAAATACTTCTTTGGCAAAAGGAGAGCATAAGGGCATATTTTTAATGACAGAGGTCAAATGCTCGACTAAATTTTCGGTTTTATTAGAGCTATGAAGGATAAACATGAGTAAGTTTAAATTAGTGGTGAATGATGATGGATTAAGCTAGCAACTTAAAGCTGGACAGTTGGCGCGCAGACGAAAGGCTCAGGGTTAAAGGTTAAGCCTAGTATCTGTCACGTCTTAAGTTGGTAGACATGGATTATAAATGTACTTAACTCGTAATTTATCACACAAACAACCTAAATCCCTTAAGTCAGTATTACTACGTATATTTTTAAAAATATTATTATGTAATACTTTAAAAAAACATTAGCTTATTGACTAGATGCTATGAGTCTTTTTTAAAATTGTTTTGTACAAGGTATTAAATGATGGCAACCACATACTAAGCAGCTCTTAGGGCTTATAGTATCTATCGTACGACGTACTAAATCTATAGCAGTCCCGATGGTAGCTATACCACGACGAGCTAAACCTACAGCAAACCCGATAGTAGCTATAACACAACGTACTAAACCTATAGCAGGCCCGATAGTAGCTATAGTATGACGCACTAAAAATATAACAGGCCCGATGTTTGCTATAGCACGACGTGTAATAGCTAAAACAGACTCTATAGTAGTTATAGCAAGACCTGCTAAACATTTAGCAGGTCTGATTGTAGCTACAACACGTCATGATCAATATTTATGCAGCTTCAAAGGAAATACAGCACGACCTTCAGAACCTAACTTTACCGAACAATACCAAGAACCGACCTATTCAACTTAAGCTAAGCTCAGAGATTAATATCATGAAAATTATCCAAACAAAATTAGATTTTATTCAATACCCACTGATAGAAAAAGTAATTTTCTATCGTAACGTCATTGCTAAATTTAAAGGCAATCCACACTTTCCAGTACCTGACATATCATTAAGTGATGCCAGTGCAGCTGTTGATGCCTTGGAAAGAGCCATCATTGCAGCCCGTGATGGTGGACGCACCCGTATTTCAGAAATGCACGACCAAGAAAAATTAACCGATACTTTGTTTCGCAACTTAGCCGCCTATGTAAACAGAATCGCGGCCGGTGATGAAACAACCATATTAAGCAGCGGCTTTCATGAATCCAAGCAGCCGACTTATAAGTCCAAAGCTATTTTAATCATGGTTGATGGCACTCATTCAGGCTCCGTCATCTTCAAAGGCAAAGCAATTCCTAGAGCCGGCGCTTATCTTTATCAAATGGCTAAAGGAGCGATACCTCTAACAGAAGACGGCTGGATATTATGTGGAGTCAGCACGCGTGCTGAATTTGAATTGAGTGGTCTTGATGTGATGTGTCTATATTATTTTCGCATAGCGGCCATTACGCCAGACGGTCTCACTGACTATAGTGAGCCTGTTTCTAAAATAGTGGTTTAAACATTAGCTTGAATTAAACCTATACCTTAGCCCAGAGAACCTTATGAGCTCACCTCCTCTTATTGTTGATTTAGATGGCACATTGATTCGCACCGATATGTTGCATGAATCAGCCTTAAGAGCCCTGCGAGATCAGCCCTTGGCGATATTATTGATTCCGTATTGGTTATGGCTAGGCAAGGCTGTGCTCAAAAGAAACTTGACCAGACTTACCGATTTTGACCCTAGTTCATTGCCTTATCATCAGGACTTATTGATCTGGTTAAAACAACAACAAAATCAGGGTCGACAGTTAATTTTATGCACGGCTACGGATCAGATCATCGCCTTAGCGATAGCGGAATATCTGGGCATTTTTGATGCCGTAATGGCCAGTGATGGCCTAATAAACTTGGCTGGAAAACATAAAGCCGAAGCTTTGGAGCAACGTTACGGCATTTCTGGCTTTGATTATGCCGGCAACTCACAAACCGACATTCCAGTATGGCAATGCGCACGTCAGGCAATCGTCGTCAATGCCACAGAAAAAGTGACTGAACAAGCAAATGAATCTTGTTTAGTGGAACGGGTATTCCCTAAGTCAACTGTTGGCTTCTCTGCTTGGCGCAAAGTCTTACGTCTACATCAATGGCTGAAAAATGCATTATTGTTTGTGCCTTTATTAGCGGCTCATCAACTGACTAACACAGAGGCATGGCTAGCACTTACCCTAGCTTTTTTCTCATTTAGTCTCTGTGCCTCATCGGTTTATATTGTTAATGATTTATTGGATTTGGAAAGTGATCGTCAACATCCACGCAAACGTCTGCGGCCCTTTGCCGCAGGTTTAGTGCCTGTGTCAGTTGGCGTTACCTTGGCACCTTTATTACTAGTGGCTAGTTTCGCCTTAGCTCAACAAGTTGGTGGTCATTTTGTGTCTTGGTTGGTGTTTTATTTTCTATTAACGTGCGCATACTCTTGGGGTTTAAAGCGTCTAATGTTGGTAGATTGCTTAACCCTGGCCATGCTTTACACATTACGTATCGTGGCCGGTGCGGCCGCTATTAGCATGAGCTTATCTTTTTGGTTACTGGCTTTTTCAGTGTTCTTGTTTTTATCGCTAGCGTTTGTAAAACGCTATGCAGAACTAGAAGTGCAGTTATTAAGCGGCAAACAAAAAACGCTAGGCCGTGGTTATTATACTTTAGACGCCCCTTTGTTACAGACTATGGGTATGACATCTGGTTATGCTGCCATCTTAGTATTGGCTTTTTATCTCAATAGCGATGCCGTTACTAAGCTCTATAAAATGCCAGAACTCATCTGGGCTGCAGTACCTATTATGTTATTTTGGATCAGTTGGATGTGGATGAAAGCGCATCGTGGTGAAATGCATGATGACCCGTTAGTTTTTGCCGTTAAAGATAAAGCCAGTTTGTTGGCAGGTTTAGCTTTTGCGGTGGTTTTGGCCATAGGTACAGTTGGTTGGTCATGACAGCTATTTCATCATAAGGACACTTTCTATATCAGAAGCCGTGTTGTAAAAAACAAAACCATAAGCACCTTTCTTATTCTTGGAATAAATCATGAACATTGTCTTAATTGCCATTATAAGTATTATTCTTTCAGTAGCCGCTCAGTTTTTACTGAAAGCTGGCATGTCGAGTTTAGACATAAAACAAGCATTCGCCCAACCTCTAACATTACGTCTGCCTTGGATAGTACTAACAAATAAATTTATATTTAGTGGCTTTACGCTTTACGGACTAGGCGCCGTGGTGTGGCTCAAAGTGCTATCAACTTGGGATGTTAGTAAAGCCTATCCCTTGGTTGGTTTAGGTTTTGGCTTGACTGTGCTAGTGGGCATGGCTTTAGGCGAAAGCATTACTACCTATCGTGTGCTTGGAGTTCTATTAATTTGTGAGGGTGTATGGTTAGTAGCGAATTCCTAAAAAAGAAAATAGATCTTAGTAACGAGGAAGATATGAAACGTAAGTTTCTAATAGGACTTCCTTTGATCATTTTAATAGTCATGTCGTTGTTAATGGCAATGCACCTATACTACAGATCGCCAAATTTCCCATATTCGCCTGATAGTGCCAGTTATATTGAGCAGGCTAGAAACTTAGTACATTCTGGCACACTACTAAATACACCTTATGGACTGGCTCCAAGCAACATAGATCAAGTTGAAAATAGCGTTTTTCCAATAGGTTATGCGATTATTTTAGCAGCACTATCTACATTAGGTTTTGATGCAAAAGATGTCGCCATAGGGATAGGATATTTATCGGCTATGTTATTGCCGTGGCTACTATATGCTTGTTTTCGTAACGCGTTGGGCTCTGGCTATGCCTTAGTGCTTGCCGGTTTAAGTCTTACATCATCCGGCATATTACTAAACTCCCCACAAGGTTTAACGGATGTATTTTCCCTAGCACTAGCAGTCAGCGCCATTAGTTTAACCCTAAACTCAAAGTCTAATGTTGGCTTTTTTATTGGCGGCATACTTGCAGGCATAGCTTATGCTGTAAGAAATGTGCATTTGGCTTTGTTGCTTACCATTGCGCTTTATTATGCTTATTTATGGTTTATAGATAAGCATAAAAATGTACGTACTCTTTACAAGAACGCAGCAAGTCAATTTTTGGGGATAGGTATTATAGTTTTCCCTATTCTTATAAGGAACATATCTTTATTTGGCACGCCAAACCCTTATAACATGCCACCTAGCAGTATCGGTTTAATTGAAAACTTAAGGACTTACATCCAAGCACTGATCAAAGATGTAACGGCTTGTAGTGAATGCGCAAATCATATTGCTTGGTCAGTTCCCGGTCTACTAGGACTTATCTTAGTCGTTGCTTGTTTATGCTGGCTAATCAGCAAGTACGCTTGGCTTAACTTAGACGTCACCGTTAAAAAAACTATTGTTTTTTCTGCAACCTATATTGTTATTGGTTCCGCTATTGTTATAGCAGCACGTACTCGCTATCAATGGGGCGAACTCATCAGTGTTCGCCACACTTTACAATACACGCCTTTTTTACTCGCAATTTTACTTATGCCTGTTTTAAGCG
>CAMDOP010000154.1 GCA_945903675.1 Crenothrix polyspora | reverse complement strand
TATTCCACCAATGTAATGGGTACAGTGAATGTTCTTGAGGCTGTACGGAATACCTCAAGTGTTAAAGTAGTAGTTAATGTCACTACGGATAAGTGCTATGAAAACCGTGAATGGGCATGGGGTTATCGTGAAAATGAACCTATGGGTGGTCATGATCCTTACAGTAACAGTAAAGGCTGTGCAGAATTAGTAACAGCAGCTTACCGTAACTCCTACTTTCATCCTGAACACTATCAAGAGCATGGCGTAGCGATTGCCTCTGCCAGAGCCGGTAATGTGATAGGCGGAGGTGATTGGGCTGAAGATAGATTAATACCCGATATCATGCGCGCTATCACTCATAATGAAGCGGTCAATATACGTAACCCTCATGCTATAAGGCCTTGGCAACATGTGTTGGAGCCTTTATCTGGTTATTTAAAGTTAGCGGAAATATTGTATGAAGAAGGTACAAATTGCGCAGAAGGTTGGAACTTTGGCCCAAATGACGAAGATGCTAAACCTGTGCAACGGATAGCTGAGCATTTAACACAAGCGTGGGGAAATGGTGCACGTTGGCATCTGGATAGTGGCAATCATCCTCATGAAGCGCACTATCTTAAATTGGATTGTTCTAAAGCTAAAGCCCGTTTAAACTGGACACCAAAATGGCGTTTGGAAATGGCGCTTGATAAAATCATAGACTGGCAAAAAAAATATCAGCAAGGTGCAGATATGAAAGACGTGACCTTAGCGCAAATTTCAGATTATCAAATGAATAAAGGAGATTTTACATGCAAGCTGTAAAAGCAATTTATAAAGAAGGACATATTCAGCTATTAACGCCATTAGTTGATGTTATTGAGGCGGAACTGTTTGTTATTGTATTGGATAAAAATGATCAAACGAATGGAGTAGCACAATCGTTCTTTGCTGCAACGTCCACTGCCGAACAGGATTTTAAGACCATCGGATTGACCAGTTTTTTTGATACCGATGATGATAACAATGTTGACTGGGAGGTTCTATTTGATGTTAAAACTCGGTGACATTGTCCTTTTAGATTTTCCTTATACCAATCGAATCGGTAGTAAAGTTCGTCCAGGTTTAGTGATTGCCATTAATCATCGTAGGGCTTTTGATGATATCAATGTCGCGTTTATTACCACAGAACTTGATTCGTATGCTTTCGATACTTCGGCAGTGACTATTTCTGAGACTGATTTAGTAGAAGGTAAATTAAAGTATGAAAGTGTAGTTCGTGTTGATAAAGTCATTACCGTACAAAGCAACATTTGTCGGAAAGTAGCCAGCCTTAATACAACAAAGCTAGATGAAGTTTTGAGAAAAGTAACCGCTTTTAGCGTAGAAAACTTTTCAGCTAATAAATTTAAAACGCCTACTTTTGTACCAGATGCCACCGTTATTCCACCCTCAGGCAAAGTACTCGGCGCCGAAGAACTCAAACTCATGGTTGATGCCTCGTTAGATGGCTGGTTAACCACCGGCCGTTTTAATGCAGAATTTGAAGAAAAGCTGGCCGCTTTCATTGGCATAAAACACCTTATCACCGTTAACTCCGGCTCATCAGCTAACTTGGTTGCTTTTAGCACCTTAACCTCACCCAAATTAGGCGACAGAGCTATCAAACCGGGTGATGAAGTGATTGGTGTGGCGGCGGGCTTTCCTACCACCGTTAACCCGATCCTGCAATTTGGTGCCGTACCGGTCTTTGTGGATGTCGATCCTAAAACCCACAATATTGATGCCAGCAAAATAGAAGCCGCTATTGGCCCCAAAACCAAAGCCATCATGTTGGCGCATTCTTTGGGTAACCCGTTTAACCTGGATGTGGTCACAGACTTGTGTAAAAAGCACAACCTCTGGTTAATCGAAGATTGCTGTGACGCGTTAGGCACCAAGTATCGGGGTCAAATGGTCGGTACCTTTGGCGATATTGGCACACTGAGCTTTTATCCCGCACATCACATCACCATGGGTGAAGGCGGTGCCGTATTTACCAACAGTAAAAAACTAAAAACCATCGCCGAAAGCTATCGTGATTGGGGCCGTGATTGCTTCTGTGCACCAGGAAAAGACAACACCTGCGGCAAACGCTTTTGCTTTAAACTGGGTCAACTGCCCAAAGGCTATGACCATAAATATACCTATAGCCACTTGGGTTATAACCTTAAAATCACCGACATGCAGGCTGCTTGCGGCGTAGCGCAACTCGAAAAAGCACCGCAGTTTATTCAAGCCCGTAAGGACAACTTTGCTTTTCTTAAAAATCGCTTACAAAGCTGTGCCGCCTTTTTAGAGCTACCCGAAGCAACCGAACACTCAGACCCTTCCTGGTTTGGTTTTCCCATTACGGTCAAAGAAAACAGCCCCGTTACCCGTCTTGAATTGCTAACCTATTTGGATCAACATAAAATAGGCTCACGCTTATTATTTGCTGGCAACTTAACCAGACAGCCTTATATGATCGGTGCCAACTTCCGTATCAGCGGTGACCTGACACATACCGACAACGTGATGAATAACACCTTCTGGATCGGTGTGCAACCGGCCTTGACAACAGAAATGCTGGAGTTTGCGGCGAGTTCGATTGAAAGCTATCTAGGCATTAACGGTTAAGTGATGTCTGCAATGATCCCCCAAACCAAAACCTTTGATTCCAAAGTGCTCCGTAAAACCGTATTGGACATGGCTTATGCGGGTTCAACCGTTCATATCGGCTGTGCGTTCTCGATTATTGAATTACTGGCTGTTTTGTATCGTAATCATTTGCGCTATCCCGACAACAATCCCTTGGCTGTAGATCGTGATTACCTCATTCTTAGCAAAGGCCATGGCGTGATGGCGCAGTATGCCTGCCTTCGTGAATTGGGTTGGCTAAAAGATGAGGCTTTTTCGGGTTATTTTGCAGATGGTAGCGATTTAAAGGGCTTATCGGATTCACGCATAGTTGGACTCGAAGTGACTTCGGGTTCCTTGGGTCATGGGTTTTCGGTGGGCGTTGGTATGGCAATGGGGGCAAAGCTTAAAGGCACCGATCAAAAAACCTATGCCTTGGTTGGCGATGGTGAAATGAATGAAGGCCCTATTTGGGAGGGCGCTCTTTTTGCAGCGCACCACAATCTCAAGAATTTCATGGTGATTGTTGACGAAAACGGCTTTCAGGCCATGGGCAGTACACAAGACATTCTTGAACTTGGTTCAATCCAAGCTAAATTTGAAAGTTTTGGTTTTGAAGCGCTGACCATTGATGGGCATAATGAAGCGGCCATTGATGCCGCTATTACGCAACTATGGGCAAGTGCTTCAACAGCACCTAAAGCTCTTATTGCTAAAACTGTCAAAGGCAAAGGCGTGCCCTTCATGGAAAATAATAATAGCTGGCACTATACACGTCTTAATCCCGAAACTTATGAACAAGCCTTGTCAGCAGTAGCCGGGGGCGTACAATGAGAGCGGCCTTTTCAGATGCACTGGTGCGCCTAGCTAAAGCTGATCCTACTGTTTTGCTGCTGACGGGTGACCACGGGTATGCCCTGTTTGATGATTTTCGCAGAGAATGTCCGGCGCAATATATCAATGCCGGCATTGCCGAACAAAACATGGTGGGTATGGCAGCGGGCCTAGCAAGGGTCGGTTTCAGGCCTTTCGTCTATGGTTTGGCGGCATTTATTCCGGTACGTGTTGTTGAACAAATAAAGCTGGATGTCGCCCACGATCAATTGCCCGTTATCTTCATTGGTGATGGTGCAGGTTTTGTTTACAGTCATCTTGGTACCAGTCACCAATCAACTGAAGATATTGCCTGTACAAGAGCAATACCCGATTTAGCGATTTATTCACCGGCAGACCGGTTTGAAGTGACTGCCTTTATGGAACTGGCTTACGACTCAAAGTCGCCCGTTTATTTACGCATGGGTAAATCCGATCGTGGTGATGTGCATGTTGCCTTACCACCAGTCATACCGGGCAATTTGTTGGCAGCCAAGTCTGGCAAAGTCAGCGATATTACTTTTATTGCTACCGGTTCTTTGGTGCGTACAGCGATGGATATAGCTTCGGAGAATTATCCCGATGCTGCGGTTTGGAGCGCGCCCTGCATCAAACCGCTTAATAGCCAACAAGTCGCCACTATTTGTAAACAAAGTCAGTCAGTCATTGTTCTTGAAGAACATTCAGTATTGGGTGGACTGGGGTCAGCTATCACTGAAATTGCTTCTGAATTTGCCCCTGTGCGCATCCTGCGGATTGGCGTCAATGATCGTTTTTCACATTATTGTGGAACTTATGAGTATCTGCTAAAAGAGCATGGCTTGGATCGCTCGGCTATTGAGCTAAAAATTCATGATTTTCTTGCTGTGAACTGAGCAATGCGTATAGCTATCTTAGGAGCCACCAGTCAAATCGCAAAAGATTTGATAGTTGCTTTTTCCAAACAAGACAGTCATGAATTAATTCTTTTTGCCCGTCGTCCAGAAGCAGTAATGAACTGGCTAAACAGCGTTGACTTGCAAGGACGACACTCTGTCAAAGATTTCTCAACTTTCAGTACAGATGAACATTTTGATGCCCTCTTAAATTTTGTAGGTGTAGGTGATCCAGCGCAAGCAGCGGCGATGGGTGCATCCATCTTTGATGTAACCTTAAAATACGATCAACTGGCCTTGAACTATATAGAGCAACATCCGCTCTGTCGTTATCTCTTTCTAAGTAGCGGCGCTGCCTATGGTGCAAGTTTTGAAGCGCCCGTTGATGAAAACACCAACGCAGTTATCGCAATCAAAAATCTTCAACCACAAGAATGGTATGGTGTCGCCAAATTACATGCGGAATGCCGTCACCGCTCGCATCCAGAATGGCCAATTATCGATATTCGAGTGTTTAATTATTTTAGTCGCACCCAAGATATTTCGGCACGGTTTTTAATAACAGATATAGTACGGGCCATTCGTGATAAAACGGTGCTGAAAACATCTTCAGATTATATTGTACGGGACTTTATACATCCCTCTGATTTTTATAGGTTGGTGATCGCGCTATTAACGTCAGCACCAACCAATGCCGCGGTTGATTGTTACAGTAAAGCGCCGATTGACAAACCGACTTTATTGGCCGCCATGCAGGAAAAATATGGGCTACAGTACGACATTGTGGAAACAGCTATTGCCATCAATGCAACGGGTAGCAAGGCTTATTACTATTCGATGAATAAACTAGCTGCAGATTTTGGATATACACCATTCTTGACCTCGCTTGAGGGATTATTAGAAGAAACCGTTGCAGTAATGCAAAAGAAAATGTTTCAGGCCGATATAACATGGTCGTCATAATCTTTGGTAGGGCAATACAGTTTTTGCTGGCACTCGTAATGATGCGCGTAGCAACAACATTGTTGTCTCCTGAAGAAATGGGCAAAGTTTCATTGGTGGTAACTACGATCGCGTTTTTTGCATTATTCTTAGTCAATCCTGTAGGCATGTTTATCAATCGACGTCTACATGCCTGGCAAGCAAGTGGTGTCGCGTGGCACTATTTGATTCGCTATGTTAATTATTTAATATTTGTTGCACTTATTGCCGGAGTCGTTTTACTGCTACTTTACATAAGTAAATTGGTGGGATTTGGAATATCTATTGGTTGGCTGCTTGTGTTTGTTTGTGGTTCATTATTCTTCAATACAATCAATCAAACAGTGATTCCTTCGCTAAATTTGTTGGGAGATAGTAGACGATTCGTGACGCTGACAGTTGCTACGATAGCTGTAAGTTTTATGTGCGCCACACTACTCGTACAAATGGTGCAGCGATCAGCACAGTACTGGCTTCTTGGGTTGCTAGTAGGACAAACATTACTAGGCGTGGTGGGAGCGTGGGTGCTTTTTATAAGTTTAAAAAAAACCAAAGCTCTTCATGTACCACTGACCATTCGATGGAGAAACCTACGTGTACTTTTTAGTTTTGCATGGCCGGTGGCAATCGCGGTTGGGCTGGGATGGATTCAAAATCAAAGTTATCGGTATTTAATGGAAGAGCGATTAGGTTTAATGGAGCTTGGCTTATTTGTTGCCGGTTATGGCATAAGTGCTGGTTTAGTTGCTGGATTTGAATCTGTTTTTACGACTTATTTTCAGCCAAAATTTTATAAGTTGCTTAGTAATGATAATGTCAGTCAGCAGACTAAAGCTTGGCAAGACTACGCCCAAGCCATTCTTCCTTCCTTGTTGATAACAAGTTTCTTTATTGTGGCAACAGCGCCTGATTTAACGCAATTACTGCTTGGATCAAGCTTTAGGCAATCATCACAGTTTGTTATCTGGGGTTCGTTAGCGGAATCGGTTAGGATTTCAATTTCTGTATTTGGTATGGCTGCTCACGCCCGAATGAATACAAAACTATTATTGATTCCAAATTTTGTTGGGGCAGTAATCTCAGTAACGTTGGTTTGGTATTTAATACCTCTTTATGGTTCAGAAGGGGTAGGGCTTGGTTTGGTATCGTCATTTGTGATTGCCTTATTGTTAACTATTCGTATAACCAGAAAACATTTACAGGCTTCTTTACCTCTCAAGCTGTTTTTAAAAAGTGTCATTATGGGCGTTGTACTTTTAATGATTGCAAAAGTTTTATGGCAATTATTAAATTATGAGCATAGTTATTTATTCTCAGTTATAAGGCTAAGTATTATTGGTTTGTTTTTTTTGTTGTTTCAATATGTAATGCTGCTTCCTGTGTTACAGCGAGAAGCGGCATTTTCTCACCATTAATTTAGATAGTAATTTATGCATTTTGCGTACTGTAGCGATAACGAAGCCTTCAATAAAGATCAATTGTGCGACCAGCAATGGAGTTATCTTTTTCCTGGATCTGGCTGGATAACCAGTTTATATCGTGAAGCGGGTGAAGCAGGTATAACGGTAGTGTCCGGTGATATTGCCATTGAGAATATTGCTTCAAAAAAATGGCAGCCAAAAGATGTGTATATCATTCAGGAAATGGAATCAAAGGATGGTTTTAAATTATTAGCTTTGGGAGCAAATGCTTTTTTAATAACTTGCTTGGAAGCACCGATTTATGCGCCTTTTTTTTATGACAACATTGATCGTATTACCAAAAACTTTAAATTTAGCCTAGGTTTTGGATTTTCAGAAACAACAAGAAATCTTCCATTTAGGTTTCCATCATTTTTCCTAGAAGACTTGAGAAAGATTTCTTCATGGGAAAAAAGAAAAAAAATAGTGCTAGTTGCTGCGAATAAATATAAAACTAAACGATTATTTGTCCCTAGTGATTTAAGTTTGATGAATGTTTTAAGGCAATTAAAATCTGTAAGTTGGCAAGCGAGATCGGCAATATATAGAAAATCATTAGCCTTATCTTTGCATGACAAACGACTTGAAGCTATTGAGTATTTTTTAAGTAAAAATAATTTAGGATTATACGGTTCTGGTTGGGATACTTGGAGTGACCTTCCGATTTCATGGAGTAACCGCTTAAAAAATAAGATCATTGGGGGTTATTTGGGGCGGTGTGAAAATAAATTGGAAACGATTAGTGATTATCAGTTTTCAATATGTTTTGAAAACATGATTTGGCCTGGGTATATGACTGAAAAGATAATTGATTGTTTCGTTGCGGG
>CAMDOP010000153.1 GCA_945903675.1 Crenothrix polyspora | reverse complement strand
ACAGCGGCAGCAATTTTTGCTTCTGCTGCAGCGGCGACAGCCGCTGCTTCGGCAACTTTAGCAACGTCTAAGGCGGCTATTGCAGCAGCGATAGCCGCTGCAATTTCTTCTGCTGTTGTTTTTACTACTATTAATTCTGCTGCTGGTTCCTCGGCTACTGGCTCCTCTGCTGCTGGCTCGTCAGCTGCTGGTTCCTCTGCTACAGGTTCGTCGGCTACTGGCTCGTCAGCTGAATCAGTAGCTGAATTATCATCAGCCGTTGAATTAGTAACAGGCGTTGATTCATTACTTATTGAATCTTTATCAAGTTCCTCCTCGCCATTATCACCCGTATTTGAAGCCATCTTCTAGCCTCCTAAGTCTTTTGCAAGGTTTGCAAAAGTATATTGCCATCAGAAAATTGCAATAATTCAGTATCTTTGTCTTGTGTACGTTGAATTTGCAATTCTGGCTTACTATCTACATAGTTATGTTTAATAATATTCTGACTAGTCGCAGAAACACCCATGACTAACTGATTGCCTTGAGAATCCAAAGGTAAGGCTGTTCCTGTTCCCCAATCAAGAAAAGAATCTATATAGGCACTATTGAACTCTAAACGAATCAATACTCGCGCATTTTTATAGGGAGGAAAATAAAACTGACCACCATCTTGATTAGGCTGGTAATCGGCACGCACTTTCTTTTTCGCCCATAACGGAATACTTACTTTGTAATAATTAACCGAGGTATCGCTATCGGTATAAAATTGATAAGTCATGTCGTCATCTGCACCCTTTTCAC
The DNA here is from genome assembly GCA_945903675.1 of Crenothrix polyspora. Classification (GTDB taxonomy): domain Bacteria; phylum Pseudomonadota; class Gammaproteobacteria; order Methylococcales; family Methylomonadaceae; genus Methylobacter_C. The sequence goes on along the minus strand of CAMDOP010000153.1, from coordinate 6,852 downwards.
TAACGATCTTGCCTTCCACAAAAACAGGATAGCTAGGCATAATATAAGGGGGTAGCGGCACACAGGTCTCAGCCACAGTTTCTAAAAGTAAACTATGCTCCATCACATAATGACTGTAAGCCATATTAAGATCTATGGTTAATTCTTGCTCGGCTACTTGGGCGCTAAAATGCCATTGCTTAACACGATAACTTTTGGCTTGAATATAGGATAATTTATTCCACAAATTACTATTTTTAAAATTAACCAATGCTCCTGGCGGCGTCACCTGCAACTGAAAATGCTCATACTCCAAATTCACTTCATGTAAATGTTGATTAAATCTGGCGGTTTCTAAGGTTACACGGGCCGTCATATCGGCAGCGATAGGATAACTGGCTATAAAATCACGTCGTATCTTAGTCGTTACCGCTGCATTAGTAATAGCTGTAGTTTGTGGGTTTTCTGAATAAGCATTTAAAACATTGGGCAGATAACGATGTACTTCTGGATAATTAACGATATACCCGGAAACTTCTTCATGTTTAAGTGAAAGAGCCGTACCTGACTTAGTTTTTGCCGCACTTAATGTGTATTTATGAGTAGCATAGTCATAACTAAAAACCCCATTATTACTATCGACCAGCCATATCAAGTAGTCATAAAAACTAGCTTGATTTGTAGCTGTACCCAAAGACAAACTTAGCACGGGATAATAAACAGACAATACTGCATCCCAATTATAAACCATGGTGATTTGTGTCGGTGTATGTGCAGTAATCAATGCTTTTAACGTTGAGTCAACTAATAAATCGCAAGGATAATGTTGTTTCCAAAGCACTTGTGCAGGGTCAGCAAAGACTAAATGATAATGTCGAAGTAACATGACCTCTTTACCAGCCGGCAAATTCAACAATTGTTCAGTAAAATATCGACTAGTCACTAGTCCTTTTAAACTGAGTGGTGTGAGGGTGTCTTGGCTATTATTGACATAAGTCGCTACTTTTAGGGACACCTCAATCAAATCATTAGTTGTAATGGGTGTTAATAGGGTATCTGCTGCTTTTTCACAGTCCACAACAAAACTAACTTCACCCTGATAACCATAAGAATATAGATCTAGCTTTAGTGATTTAATATTACCAGGGTCTATAGGGTAAGCCTTCCCGTCAATAGTTAATGACAAATTAATCGCTAGATCTTCAGTAAAGCTGGTCATAGTCTAACCTGTAAACCATCATCAACAGGATTCAGAAATAGCTTTAAAGGTTGGCCATTACTGCGCAGCACCGCATCAATTATAAAAGATAAGCGCATAACACTATCATCTTCTACATGGGTGATTTCATTGACTAATACCCGAGATTCAAACAGTACTATATTCTCTTTGACTTCATCAATGATAGATTTGGCAATTTCTTCTCGAGTACTCAGATATCTATAATCAGATATACCAAAGCTTTGCAAAAAAAAGCCATAATCACGAGTACATTTAAGAATATTATTCAGATTATCAATGATGCTCTGAATGTCATAATCTATATAAGGTACTTTATGACCAGCTAATTTTCGCAACAAAGCCATTAAATAGATCTCCAATGCATAAAATAATTAGCATCAGACAGCTTAGGGTTACTATAAAAGCCTAGCGTCAATTCATTCAACGCATAATCCCATTCCTCTCCAGTACTTAATTGATAAATATCAACTTCGGGACCAAAAGAATGTTGAAACGGTGGGCGTTCCAGACGCTTACAAGGAATACCTTGCAAATAAAATTTATGCACTATCGGTAAGCGCGTAACAGCGGCTATTTTAAAGCCATCTAAACTAATAGCTTGAGTGACTGTACTTTTTTGTACTAATAAATAAATCTCTTTTGCCTCACGAATAGTGTTTGGCAAATTAGCTAATATTAAATCGCCAGACACTGTAAAAGACAAATAAGGTGAACGTGCTTGACTAAATTTTATTTGCTCATTCAAAGGCACCAGAATTTCACGAAATACTTCATACAACTTCTCATGTCGATAAGGTGCTATGGCAAATTGTGGTGCATCATTATGATAAAAACATAAATCCACATAAAAATTCTTTAAGTGTTCATACACTTGATAAGGATGTGGTGAAATCTGCGCCAATAAATTGGCGAGAAAGCGCTGCGTTTGCACCACACTTTTCAAACATTGCTTGGCATTAACCAAATCGGATCCCGACAAATAAATAGCCGTAATCTCTTGACTGATTTGATAATGATAAGCCTCCAGTTTATGAGCCAGTGCCGTTAACTCATCGTGAAGAAAAGGCACTGTTCCTAAACTAGCTAATGGCGGAATATATTGCGAGGACAACCGCCAAGAGCCATTGGGTTGTTTTTCAAACTCCGCTAAACGAAAACTTTCCTGGGTGTCTGGATGTTCGGGTTCTGTTGATAATTCTAAGGGCCAAAGCCAACAATTAACATTATCACGCTTAATTATTTTCTGCCCTGATTCCCCCGAACTACTATTTTCTGGAAGGCTGCCTACGTGAACATAAACCGACAGTAAACTAGACCCCGGAATATTAAGATTCAAGGGCGTAACTTGAGCATTTGACTTTAACTCTAACAATAAACCCGAAGCCATAACCAGTGTCATAGTCTCTAAAGACAAGACACCCTCTGCCAATAAGACTTCATTCCAACGCAACTTATATAGCCCATAACTGGGCGTTGCTTGTAAATTGAATCGTAAAGCACTATCAGCCAACAAAGACTCTTCAAGTGCTCTTAAATGGCCAGGCAATAAAGCCTGGCCCATAGCCCATAAAACTCTAGATAAACGATTAGACATAAATTAATTAATTAATTATCACAAGTGGGGCACTAAATTAAGCATTACTTACCAGTAGATGTAACGCCCCAAGTCTTAACAAATTTATCGGTATCAGAGACAGCAAAATTAAGGACTTGTGCTGTTTCTTGCGGCATAATGCCAATAGAAAAATTAAAGTTCAAAGGCGATGGTACGGTAGGATCATTGCGTTCGGCAATATCTAAGAGTAAATCACCCCCACTCTTCATGATCAAACCTTTGCCATCTTTACTATCGTTATGAAACGCTAAATAATACTTTTTAGCCACTTGATCAAAAGCATAAATATTAAACACAAATAGCACATCAGTTTTTAGTAAATTAGTATGCTTCATAATTTGCAATAATTTTTGATTGCTGTTGCTTACATTACAATTTATATATAGAGGATCTGCATAACCGCCTGCCCAACTAATATTAGAAATAACACCTAGTAATTTAGTCTCATTTTTTAAGTTTGTAGGTGATGTTACGGTTGTATCTGCCGGTAGTGCTGTACCACCAACCGTCATACTCATCAGATGCCCAACAAGGACCTGTTGGTCTTTTTCAAAATTGTAACCCTGCTTAATACTGCAACTATAATTTGATGAAGCCATGGTAAGTCTCTCTTAAGTTAATTGATTGTTAATATCAATGTTATAAACGTGCATCTAAGCGCAATTCAACATCCATACCTTCAAATTGGATATGTGGCAATACTGAAATAGCGCAATTATACCAACCAATCATACCCGGCTGTTCCGTGACTTCTACAAACGCTGCCTTAAAAGGATAATAACGTAAGGTTAAATCATCTGGATTGACGACCGTTGTAACATATTGAAACATCCAATTATTCAACGTGGTGCCTATATACGCTGCATCGGCACTGCTACCAATGTTGTCACGCATAATACACTTTACATAATGAGCAATTCGTGTAATTGACATGGTGTAAGACAGATTTGTGACTAATTGCGAATTTTCTGAGTCCTTGGGATCTTTAAATTTCTTAGATTTTTTCAATGATTGACAACTGAAAAAACAAGCATCCGCTGTACCTTTACGATAAATGAGTGGCATAAAGCCCGCATTGGCAAAATCAAGCTCGCGGTAATCTGGAATGACCATTTCTACCGGAATTTTCATCTCTTCTTCACCGCGGATATTGAACATATGTACGGGCAAGCCATTAACTAAACCGCCGCCTTTAGGGCCACGTAAATATTGACACCAGCCTGAAGTCGTAAAAGAACGAATCATATTCTGAGCAAATAATGCGGTCGCACTGCCCCATAAATAATCAGCGTTGTCATCACCACGAATTTCTTCTTTGAAAATAAAATTGCCACTAGAACAAGGATTATTTTCTGGATCATAAGGTTGACGCAGAATATAACGAGGTAATGTTAAACCTATGTAAGCGGCAACTTCAGATTCTCTTAAAGCATTCCATGAACCATAACGCGGATGATTCATAAGACCGACTACATCTTTGATAGCAGCTAATTCTTCAATGCTTTGGCAACCAAAGAATTTAGGAGAAACCGCACCTATAAACGGCGCATGGCTGGCTGCGGCAATTTTGCCCATGATCTTCAGCCAAAATTCGTCTCTAGGTGTATGATTAAACTCGTATAAACCGATAATACTACCGTAAGGCTTACCGCCGTATTGGTCATATTCAGCTGTGTAACACTTTTTAAACAAGGCACTGCCAGTAATATCTACAGCATTGCTATCAAAGTCATCATAAAGCTCATCTTTGCTGACATCAATAATATCGATCATGACATCGGCTTTAAAATTAGTCGTCCGCACTATGTCATTTAATGAACTCCAATCAGACTCCATTCTTTTAAAAGACTCATTATGTATAATTTGGTTTAACTGGGCATTGACCAAATCATCAATATGAGCGACCAATTTTTGCACTTCAGCCTTATCAAATTTGCCTAACGTGCCATCAATATTCATTAATACCGCAGCCAGACCTGAAATAAAGCGATCTTCTTCACCGACATCTTCAGCTACCGTCTCCAAATTATTAGAGACCATAGGCACAGGCTCAGAAACATCAGGATTAAGTCTCATGCTCGATAAAAAACGCTTTAAATCTAAAGTGTCGCCCCCAGTTGATTCCTTAGCCGTGGTAACAACAGCCGTTTTAGTTGTCTCAGTTTCTTCAGCCATAATATTGCTCCTAATAGTCTATTTAGTAGTGGTTTCAGCAGAACTTTCTACGCTGGGTAATTTAAAGCTTTCAAAACCCTTTAAATCAGCCAACACTTTTTCTAAGTTCCCTGGGGTACTCATAAGTTCATCTAGCAATTTACGCAAATCCTTACGGTTATCCACATTAGATTGCATTTCGCCAATTAGGGTTTTTAAGGTCAATAAACCTTTTAATTTAGGAATCTGTTGAGCGACTTGATCGGGAGAAAAAGATTTCATTGAATCGATAACCAATGAAACTTGAATCTCTTCTTCACGGTCAGGATCAATTTTGTTGTCGACCGTAAAATTAAGACTTAAGCCCATATCTTTCATAATACTATTAGTGTTAGTACCATCTAAATTACGTATACGACGCTCATCCAGATCAAAGTCTCGATCAATGGACGTTCCTTGCGAAAAGTCACCTGTAATCAATAACCGCAACGGCAGGGTCATATCTTCAGGCTGTCCATTTACTTCAGTTTTATAGCGTAAGGTTAATCGTGATTTTGGAATTTCATCTTGTATGGCCATCTTTTTCTCCGCAATTTTAAATTAGGTAGTTATTAAAGACATCAACAACGAACCTGAGTCTAGTCCTTACCATATCTTGATGCAATAGATATTTATAAGTAGAAATACCTATTATTTATACTGTTTATTTATTGCTATCAAAACAACCTTACCTATAGTTTATAGCGCCCTCCCCACCACCAAATAAGCTAGTACATAAAGTAACTCTTTTATTTTTTAGGTTAATACTATTCATACTGGTGAACATTCATTCATTCATTCATTATCTACACATAAAAGCCGCCAACCTTTAAGGCTAATGCATTCAGCCATACTGATTTTATCGACTTATTACAATTTAAACAGCCAGATTTTAGCGCTTTATCAAGCGACTAAACTGGGATGAAAAAAGCGATATTTTGGAGGAGTACACGGCAGTAATACGCAACGCTTTGCCGGTAATGCTTAGAGACAAAACTCCCCTGCTACACCAGGCTAGGCGCCAAGCTATAACAACATAGATGGTTTTATCGATGCATTCCTTAATAAACTAACAGCCTAGTCTAATGATTAGGTGTCAGCATTACAGATACAACTCCACTATTTAACGCTTTATGGATGAAGTGTACTCTTTAAACCGACAGGTTAAAAAAAAGGCTATGTCATCGTTAGCTATGGAATTTTTTATAAAATGCTGCTTTGTAGATTTTCAATTGAAGATCATCATGAAAAGTGCCGACTTTATGCTATTGATTACTGCTATAGATGAGTTAGATCATCATCAGCGTAAATTGCTGAGTGCTGCATTAAATCGGCGTTCCGACGAACTTAAAGCCCTCGAATTAATTGAGACTTGCTTTGAAGCTAGAAATGCATGCCCGCATTGTGCGAACGTGGAATTATACCGTCACGGTTTGGTTAACGGCCTGCAACGTTATACTCCAGTCAGTCAAGTTTGCGGAAAATGAATCTGCTTAATAAAGTGTCTTGGTTTAGTTGACCATTACATTTCGGCGTGGATTGGCATCAATCAACGGAATGCACCTCACTTGGCCTCTTTTTTATCTGTGTATTTTTCATCCCAAACTTCGGTATTTAGAGCATCAAGAATCATCTCGTACTTATTTTCCGTATCAGTTAAGGTTTGACTTGTTTTCGGTAGTTTTATAATGTTTGTACTAAGATAAAAACTACTTTCCCATTCATATTCGGGTTTTCGACCTGGATAATATCTAATTTTTCTCCAGCCAACAACATCCTCCCACTCGACTCCTCCAGGAACGGATATTTCGTTTTCTGTATAGCG
>CAMDOP010000152.1 GCA_945903675.1 Crenothrix polyspora | reverse complement strand
GATTACGGTGTTTTTCTTAGTCTGTCCGCATCTATAGGTAAGCTGGTAACAATCGCTTATTTACTTTATTACGGCTGGGCTGTTATTTGGTGGGCTCCATTTGCAATTTATCTTATCGCTATCGTTGCTTCAACTGTTCGTTTTCTGGTGGCTGGTTTTCTAATTGACCTTATTGGGTTTGTCGCTTGGCCTGTCTGTGCGTATTTCATGTTTATTTATGTATTGAACCCCCCTATATGATAGAGAAATAAGCTGTTATTGCTCGGCGGCGCTTCCGTGAACTATGTGTTAATAAGATAAAAGCCCTGCACAAAAGCCTAGCGTAATATGGGCATACTATTAAGCGCATTTGCCTGAAGACTAATAAGAATGAGTGAGTATTTATACTCTTGCTAATAATCAAACAAACCGAATGGAAAAAGAAATAACATGATGAAAAAAATAATATTAGTTGCTGCTGTTTTTCTTTTACCAACCTTTACGGCTCATTCCAGAACGGCAAACGAATACCAATATTTTTCTTCAACTGATAAAGGTAAAGTTTATGTGAGTATGGGCTCTATTTCAAAAGACGGCAATATCAGGACAGCATGGGTTCTAGCGGTATTTAACGAAGCTATTATAACAGGCACTAAAAAACAAGAGACTCTTAAGGAGTTTGATTGCAAAAGCCATACATCAAAAACACTAAAGTTAATTGCATATAATGAGCAAGACAAGATTACTGAAACAATCGAGAGCATTTATTCTCTAATTCCAAAAACGAAATATGAAATAGGCACAATGGAAGAATTATTAGCAACAGCTATTTGTAAAGCAAAAGAATAAATAGTAATAAGTTGGGAATCAATAATGACGAAATATGAATTAGAAGAAGAAATTGTTAGGTTAAAAGAAGAATTAAACGAAACTCAATACCGTTTTTATAATGAACAGCGCGGCAGAGAATCAGCACAAAAGGAGTTAATGTATGTTATTTTCTTTGGGTTTGTATTAATAAGTGTTCTTGGTCTAACTGCTTGTTAGTGTTTCATTTTTTTGTATCAAAGGAGTTATACGCTAACAATAAAGCAGTTCGTCAGCGTCAATTAAGTCCCTTATTGACCTCCATACAAAACAAGAGCTAACTTGTAATTTTTAAAAAATAAAATTTTTTGATGTGCTGTTATTTTAGTTGACGGGGGGTGTTTCGGAGAAATTGGGGTTTGGCTGAGCTCATGAGTTTGCAATACAGACACCACCCTATTCTGAAAAAAAGGGGTATACGGGCTACTTGTTCTGCTGTCAGGGGTGATTTGATTGCGGAATGAGGTGCAGATTTATAAAGAATTAAAAACAAGGCTGGTTTCGACTGGCCTTTTTTGTGTGAGGTCGGCAGGGATTGCCGTAATTTCTTATGTTTTTTGTATAAGGTCGGCAAGTATTACCGTGATTTATTAGGTTATACGGGTATAACTTAGGCAGGTTCTGCCAGAAATTCTTGATGGTTTTGTGCGAGGTCGGCAGGGATTGCCGATAGATTTAGCCCTTCAATGACTCTTGCATTGATCTAGATTGGTATACCGAGAGGTATACCGGAGCAGCTATAAGTAACTTTTCTCTAAATGACTTATTTCCTAAGTCATTGAATCAATTGGTCGGGACGACAGGATTTGAACCTGCGACCCCTTGTCCCCCAGACAAGTGCGCTACCAAGCTGCGCTACGCCCCGACATTGATAGAGATAAAGCGAAAGGGTTTGTAAATACCACCCAGAGCGTCTCAGCCGAGAATTATACTACAATACTAAAAATTACTGTTACTTGATATTCAGGTTTTTCACTACAAAGCGTTATCAGCAGATAAAGCTTATCGCTAAAATTTCCAGTTTGAGATACCAACCAGCTATTTTAACAATTGCCTCAGCAATACCATGAACTTTAGAAGTCTTCGTTTTATGAAGACTTCTAGTTCTTTATGGTCATAGTACAGGACGTTATTAGTTTGCTTGCTGAGAAAAGTTCAAGTCATTATTGGGTTGAAACCAGCAATGATAAATAACGGATTAACGCTTTATAAAATGCTTTATTAGCTGTACGAAATCATTGATGGGATGATTTTTGTAATGGCTCATAATGTCGTCTACTTTATTGTTAACTTGATCGTGCATGTGAATTCTTTGTGCCATGAGTATGCTCCTTGGTTTTAATGATAAATGTTTAATGTGATCGATAACTGCGCATTTGGCCAACGAGTACACCCTGAATTGCAACTTGCTCGGGGTAATAGGACAGTGCGCTCATGTTTGCATTGGCAGGTAACAACAAGACCTGCCCTGCGCGTTGCTCAATATATTTTAAGGTTGCTTCGGAATCGTCAATTAAGGCGACCACTATTTCTCCGTTACTAGCATAATCTCGCTGTTCGATAACAACCCAGTCGCCATCAAAAATACCAGCTTCAATCATAGATTCACCTTTAACTTGCAATACGTAACAGGGCTTATTGGTTTTTAAGGCCTCAGGTACCATCATGTAATTGATGGTTGTTAATGCCGCTATAGGCATACCTGCGGCAATTGAGCCAATAAAAGGTAGGCCTTGCTCTTCAATCTCATCATCGCTCTGAGCCTGAATACTCAGACGAACACCGCCTTGTTTATTGCCGGTAAAAGGTTCTACCAAGCCTGCTTTAATCAGAGCCATGATGTGTTTATACATAGAGCCACGCGAAGCCATACCCAATGCAGAACAGAGTTCATCCAAGCTCGGTGGACGAGGAAAATGTTCACCGTTATCGCGAAGAAAATTAAATATCTCTCGTTGTCGTCGAGTTAATGTGCTCATGAGTTACAGCCTTCAATCTGCTTTAAGTTTTTTGTCATCTTAGCAAAAATAAACTAGAATGCAAGCAAAAAGAGAACAAAAAGAAAACATAAGTTATTCATTGCTCTTAAACCTTGCCATTTAAAAACCTTTAACCATGACTACTTTTACTGTGTTAGTACCAGCACCACGACCTTGCGTAATGGCTATACCTTTATTTAGCGGCAAAGTCGCCGCAGGCTTTCCTTCGCCGGCGGATGATTATATTGAAAAAAACTTAGACTTAAACGAGCTTTTGGTGCAAAAGCCTGCTGCGACTTTTTTTGTACGTGCTCAAGGTGAGTCCATGTTGGGTGCAGGTATTCATCCTAATGATATATTAGTCGTTGATCGCTCCATTGATCCAGTACCGGGCAAGATAGTAATTTGCGCCTTAAATGGCGAGCTCACTGTAAAGCGTCTAGCGCGCGATAATGAGCAATGGCAACTAAAAGCAGAAAACCCAGACTACCCTGATATTGTCATTTACGAAGAACTAGACATGGTGATTTGGGGTGTAGTCACCAACGTAATTCATGCTTTGTAATGCAAACATTATTAGCTTTAGTGGATTGCAATAATTTTTATGTATCTTGTGAGCGGGTTTTCCGTCCTGATTTAATCGGCAAGCCAATGCTGGTGCTCAGTAATAATGATGGTTGCGTAGTTGCCCGTAGTAAGGAAGTGAAAGACTTAGGCATCAAAATGGGGGTTCCTCTTTTTCAAATTCAGCAATTGGTCAAGCAACATCAAATAAAACTATTTTCATCGAATTACACACTGTACGCGGATATGTCGTCTCGGGTGATGTCGACGCTAGAAGCTTTTGCGCCGACCATGGAAGTCTATTCTATAGATGAAGCTTTTCTGGATTTAACTGGCGTTTGTTACCAAGACCCAATCACCTATGGCCATCTAATTAAAAAATCAGTGGTTCGCGCAACGGGGATTCCGGTTTGTGTAGGTATGGGTCCAACTAAAACCTTAGCTAAGTTAGCTAATTTTGCTGCTAAAAAATGGTGCAAAACCGGAGGCGTGTTAGATTTATCGGATCCCGTACGCCGAGAAAAACTCATGCGCATAGTGCCAGTCGGTGAAGTATGGGGTATAGGTACACGCACCACTTTAAAATTGAAGCAATTAGGTATTCATAGCGTTTGGGACTTGGCGACACAATCGAGTCAGCGCATACAAAGCCAATTTAATATTGTAGTCGCCAAAACCGTAATGGAATTAAATGGTATTTCTTGTTTTCCACTAGAAGAGATTAGCGCGAACAAACAACAGATCGTCTGTTCCCGTAGCTTTAGTCGTCGACTGACTGAATACAAGCAGCTATTCGAAGCCTTAGCCGAATTTTGCAGTCGCGCTGCTGAAAAGCTTAGAAGACAGCATTCGGTTACTGGCTGCATAAGTATTTTTATAAGAACGAGTCCGTTTAATAGCCAAGAGCCACAATATCAACGTTCTGCGACGATTAAACTCCTTGCTGCGACCCAAGATACTCGCACCCTGATTACCGCAGCCGACCGTTTATTAAAAGAGATATTCAAAACCGGTTACGGCTATCAAAAATGCGGCGTACAGCTTAGTAAGATTAGTTCAGCATCAACATCTGGTCAGTTTGAGCTATTTGATTTTTCTGATAACAATTTGCCTACCGAGAATCGTCCTTTAATGACGACTATTGATCAAATCAATCGACGTTTCCCTAAAGCTATTTCAATAGCGGCTACTGGTTTTGAGCAGAGCTGGAAGCCCAGAGCAGAAAGGATTTCACCACGCTACACCACGGACTGGCGAGAATTGGCGCATGTAAAATGAATGATTTTGTTATGCTTTATACGGTCACACATACAGCTTTACTTGATACCGCTCTACTCCAGTGATATCCGTTACTGCTAGCTATTTATAAAAAACCTAGGCTAATGATGGTTTTTTTGTATAATCAAACGCTTTACCGATGACTATATTCAATGCAGACACCCTTTAAAACCATAGGTATCATCGGCAAGCTCAGCGATGCTAGTATTGCTGGAACCTTAACAGGCCTCCATACCTATTTAGTCGCGCATGGCTATAAAGTTTATGTAGCTGAAGATAGTGTTAGTTTTATCAATAGTCCTGCTGTCTCAGCCTGTCCCTTAGAAACTCTAGGACAATACTGTGATTTAGTCATTGCTGTAGGTGGAGATGGTACTTTTCTAGGAGCCGCTAGAGCCATCGTTGCTTATGACATTCCTTTAATTGGTATTAATTTAGGTCATCTAGGTTTTTTAGTCGATATCTCTCCTAGCGAATTGCCGGGTAAATTACACCAAATGCTGCAAGGCCATTACACGGAGGAAAAGCGCTCTTTGTTACGCGCCAAAATTATCCGTGACCAGCAAGTCATCCACGAAGAGACTGCGGTTAATGAGGTCGCGATTCATCGCTGGGTAACGCCTAGCATGATTGAAATTGTCACTAAAATAGACAATGTGTTTTTAAACTCACAACGCTCCGATGGCTTGATTATTTCAACGCCTACCGGCTCTACCGCCTATTCGCTATCAGCAGGCGGCCCTATACTGTATCCTTCATTAAACGCTTTGGTATTAGTGCCATTAAACCCACATACCTTATCGAATCGTCCCATAGTGATACATGATTCTGCTGAGATTGAAATTAGCTTTTGCCAAGCCAAGCAAATCAATGCCTTAGTGACCTGTGATCATATTGAAATACCCGATGTCTTAATCAGTGATAAGATCCTGATTAAGAAAGATCCTATACCGATTAGAATTTTGCACCCTGAAGGCCAAGACTTTTTTCAAATCCTCAGGAATAAATTAAACTGGAGCAGTGGTTACCACAGTTAATTCTTATGCTATTAAATCTAACTATTATTGATTTAGCCGTTGTTAAAAGCCTGGATCTCGATCTAGAAACAGGCATGTCGGTGTTAACCGGCGAAACCGGCGCAGGAAAATCTATTTTATTAACCGCACTGGGTTTAGCGCTAGGTGATCGTGCTGATTCTGGCTATGTAAGACCTGATTGTAAACGCGCCGAAGTTAATCTGGAATTTGATTTAATTGATGCGCCCAACGCCCAACAATGGCTGAAAGATAATGAGTTGGATAATGACCAGCATTGTTTAATCAGGCGTATCGTTAATCAAGATGGTCGCTCTAAAGCCTACATCAACAATCGTCCTGTAACCTTACAGTACTTGCAGGAGTTGAGTGAAAAGTTGGTTGAAATTCATGGTCAACATGCTCATTTAACCTTACTTAATCCTGATGAACAACGGCGCTTATTAGATGCCTACGCCAAAAACCAACCGTTATTAGATCAAGTCAATCAATGTTACAAACAGTGGTTATCAGCACATAAGGAATTGTCAGATCTAATTAAAGCAGGTATTGATCAAAGCGAACGTGAAGAATTTTTACGTTATCAATTAGAAGAATTACAGGCTTTAAATTTAGCGTCTTTTAATTATGCGGCCTTATCAGAAGAGCACAGTAAACTCGCTAATTTTGGCCAAATATTAACAACTGGGCGCGCTCAAGTTGACTTACTTTATGAAAGTGAACAGCAATCCGTTAATCAAATGCTCAGTCATAGTGAGGCTGAACTCAGTCAGATTGCTCGTTATGCCCCTGAATTAAATGACATCTGTGCACTATTGTCAGAAGCTCAAATTTTAACCGAAGAAGCCGCCTTACAATTACGGCGCTTTTTAGAATCTCAAGAAGCGGATCCTCAGCAACTGGAGTATCTTGAGAACCAAATTGGCGTGATTCAAAATCTAAGTCGTAAGCATCATGTTACGCCGGATCAACTAGCCGATGTCGTCAATAAATTAACGACTGAATTAGATAACATCAGCCATAGCGGCGAGCGCATTGCCAGCTTAAGCACAGAAACAGTCGCATTAGAGCAGCAATACCAGCAACTTAGTACGCAATTATCAGAACAACGCCTAGTAGCCGCACAGAAATTACAAAGCCAGATTTCGGTGATGATAAAAGAACTGGGTATGCCACAAGGCGAATTCTTGATCGCTATCAATAGCCTTGAGGCACTTACACCCAAACTCAATGGCAAGGATAAAATCGAATTCTTAGTCAGTGCAAACCCTGGTTTGCCTGCTAAACCGTTAGCTAAAGTGGCCTCAGGCGGAGAACTATCACGTATCAGTTTAGCCATACAAGTCACTACGGCTAATGATAAAACCACCCCTACCCTGATATTTGATGAAGTAGATTCTGGTATAGGTGGCGGGGTCGCTGAAATTGTCGGTCAGAAATTGCGCAGCTTAAGTCAATATAGACAAGTCATGTGTGTCACTCATTTACCCCAAGTGGCAGCACAGGCACACCATCATTTGTATGTGGAAAAAAATAATAAATCCGATATCACCTCTTCTCAGGTTAGGTTATTACAAGATGAAGAGCGTGTTGAAGAAATCGCTAGAATGCTCGGTGGTGTTACCATGACCGCCAACACTCTGGCCCATGCCCAAGAAATGTTAAGTCTAGGAGTAAAACAGTCTTAATACCCATGTTGTGATGCATCCTGAAGATCACGGCTATTTATTTTTTGCGGGTTATATAAGCTTTAGCCATTGATGTTGTACTTATCGTTATGGTCAGTTAAGCCTGTATTCATTACCCGTTGGTAGTTTTGAGCTTTATGGATTATTTGTAAATCATTAATCAAAGGAATATACAATGACTCGATTTCCAGCCGAATGGGAAAAACAATCTGCCGTATTAATCGCTTGGCCCCATAAAAGCGGTGATTTTGGCCATCATCT